>NZ_JAKMAY010000343.1:0-5656 GCF_022015835.1 Streptomyces sp. ICN903
CCCCCGCCACCGGGGCCGTCGGCGCATTGCCAATCCTTTACCCGGACGGCCGCAACCTCCGGGCCTCCCGGTCCGATAGGCACGGCGTCCGGGGGGCGCCGCCCCGGCCGGATGCGCAACGACGCCCTCCGGGCCCGACGGCCCGCGGGAAACCTCAGCAAGCCTCTTCTCCGTCGAAGGAGCAACATGTCCCTCCCCCTCTCGCGCCGGATCGCACGGACCGCGCTGCTGGTCGCAGCGGGTGCCGCCTCCGCAGTCGGTGCGGCCGGTTCCGCGAACGCCGCCGAACTCCTGCCGCCCGCCAAGAACCTGGGCGGAGTGAGCAACCTGGACGGCGCGAACCTGGGCGACACCATCGACGACACCTCGCGCAAGGCGAGCACCCAGGTGGCCGACACCGGCAGCAAGGCCGTGAAGAAGACCGTGCCGACCGCGGGCAGGACCGTCGGAGCCGCGGGCAGGACCGCCGTCCCGGCCGTGCAGAGGACCGCCGACGACACGGTGGCGACCGCCGGCTCCCTCCTCGGCGAGACCGCCAAGCCCGCCACCGGCGGCAAGGGCAAGGCGGGCAAGGCCGTGAAGTCCGCCAAGGGCAAGGTGCCCGCCGTCGGCAAGCAGGTGAAGGCCGACTCCCTGACCGACGGTCTGCCGGCGGTCGGCAAGCTGCCGCCGGTCGGCAAGAACCTGCCGCTGCTCTGACACCGCTCCGGCGTCGGCCCGACGCCGGCGGGCGCAGGCACCGCAAGCGGGCGGGGCCCGGGGATCGCGCGATCCCCGGGCCCCGCCCGCTTCCCCGCGCACCTCACGCGGTCAGGCGCCGCACCGCCTCCCCGACACGCTCGTCGGTGGCCGTGAAGGCGACCCGTACGAACCGCTCGCCCGCGGGGCCGTAGAAGTCGCCGGGCGCCACCAGCACACCGCGCCGGGCCAGCTCCCCGACCGTGTCCCAGCAGGGCTCGTCGCGCGTCGCCCACAGGTACAGCGACGCCTCGCTGTGCTCGATCCGGAAACCGCTCGCCTCAAGCGCCGTGCGCAGCGCCGCGCGCCGTGCCGCGTAGCGCTCGCGCTGCTCGGCCACATGCGCGTCGTCGCCGAGCGCCGCCACCGTGGCGGCCTGCACCGGGGCGGGCACCATCATCCCGCCGTGCTTGCGCACCCGCAGCAGCTCCTCCAGGACCGCCTCGTCCCCGACCAGGAACGCCGCCCGGTAGCCGGCCAGGTTGGAGCGCTTGGACAGCGAGTGGACGGCGACGACGCCCTCGTGGGTGCCGCCGCACACGTCCGGGTGGAGGACGGAGACCGGTTCGGCCTCCCAGCCCAGCTCCAGGTAGCACTCGTCGCTGAAGACCAGCACCCCGTGCTCGCGCGCCCAGGCCACGGTGGCCTTCAGCTCCTCCCCGGGCAGCACCCGGCCGGTGGGGTTGGAGGGGGAGTTCAGCCACAGCAGCCGCAGGCCCTCGGGGTCCAGCTCGCGCGGCGACTCGTCGTAGACGACCGGCTCGGCGCCCGCCAGCCGCGCCCCCACCTCGTACGTCGGGTACGCCAGCCGCGGGTACGCCACCCTGTCCCCGCCCTTGATGCCGAGCTGGATCGGCAGCCAGGCCACCAGCTCCTTGGAGCCGACGACCGGCAGGACGTGGGTGTGCGCCAGCCCCCGCGCGCCCAGCCGCCGCTCGCTCCAGCCGACGATCGCGTCCCGCAGCCCGGCCGTGCCCCAGACCGTCGGGTAGCCGGGGCTGTCGGCGGCCCCGGCCAGCGCCCGGCGGACCACCTCGGGCACCGGGTCGACGGGGGTGCCCACGGAGAGGTCCACGATGCCGTCGGGGTGTTCGGCCGCGGTCTTCTTGTACGGCTCCAGCCGGTCCCACGGGAAGACCGGCAGGCGGGAGGACAGGGGTGGCACTTGGCTTCGCTCTCTTTCCTGGAAAAGCCCCGGTCCCGCACGGCGGCGGGGCCGTACGGGACCGGGGTCAGTGCTGCGGGTGGCGCGGGGTCACTCGTCGTGGCTCTGCGGCGGGAGCGCGGCGACGAAGGGGTGGTCGCGCTCGATCAGGCCGAGCTTGCTGGCGCCGCCGGGCGAGCCCAGCTCGTCGAAGAACTCGACGTTGGCCTTGTAGTAGTCCTTCCACTCCTCCGGGACGTCGTCCTCGTAGAAGATCGCCTCGACCGGGCAGACCGGCTCACAGGCCCCGCAGTCGACGCATTCGTCCGGGTGGATGTACAAGGACCGCTGGCCCTCGTAGATGCAGTCGACGGGGCACTCCTCGATGCATGCCTTGTCCTTCAGGTCCACACAAGGCTGCGCGATGACGTAGGTCACGCTGTCGTTCCTCCTCGGTAGGGCGCGGGCAGCCGGTCCGGTTGTGGCTGAGCCGCGTGGCGCGCGGGAGCGCGGCGTCGTCGATGCCCGCCTCTAGTATCTCCGTTCCCGGGCAGGAGACGAACAGGAGGGGTGACAACGACCGTGGAGTTCACCGTGGGCGGACGACTCGAGCTTCGCATCAGCGCCGACGACGTGGGGAAACGTGTCTCGGTGCGCAGTCTGACCGGTTCTGCGGACACCGGTGCCGCCTTCACCGACACGGTCGGCGTTCTCACATCCTGGAAGGACGGTGTGCTCTCCATCACACGGCGTGGCGGGCAGAGTGTGGCGATCGAGGAGTCGGCCCTGGTGGCGGGGAAGACCGTGCCCGCCGAACCCGCCCGCCACCGCGGACCGGCGGCGGGGGTGCGGGAGCTGGCCGAGGTGGCGGCGCGCGGCTGGCCCGCGGTGGAGACCGCCCGCCTGGGCGAGTGGCTGCTGCGCGCCTCCGGCGGTTTCACCGGCCGCGCCAACTCCGTCCTCCCCCTGGGCGACCCCGGCACGGACCTGGACGCGGCCCTGGACGGGGCCGTGCGCTGGTACGGCGAGCGCGGGCTGCCCGCGCTGGTCCAGATCGCCACGGGCGCGGCCGGGGGCGACGAGCTGCTGGCCGCCGAGCTGGAGCGGCGCGGCTGGACGGCCGAGCGGTTCGCGGTCTTCTGCACCGGGGCGCTCGCGCCGCTGGCCGACCGCGAGCCGGACGGCCGGGTCCGGCTGTCGCGGCGGCCGGAGGCGGCCTGGCTGTCCGCGTACGGCCGCGGCGCCCGGGCAGCGGCCGACGACGCGCTGAAGGTGCTGGCCGGCGGCCCGTCGGTGTGGTTCGCCACCGTGCCGGGCGACGGTCCGCAGGGCGCGCCCGCGGCCATCGGGCGGTGCGTGGTGGACGGCCGGTGGGCGGGGTTCGCCGCCGTCGAGACCGCCCCCGAGCGGCGGCGCGAGGGGCTGGCCACGGCGGTGATGGCCGAGCTGGCCCGCGCCGCGCTGGCGGAGGGGGCCTCGGCCGCCTACCTCCAGGTCGAGCCGGAGAACACCGCCGCACGGGCGATGTACGCCAGGATGGGCTTCGCCGACCACCACTCCTACCACTACCGCCGGGCGCCGCGCGGCTGAGCCGGGCAGGGAGGGCCTGATGGACAGTCCGGACACCGCGGGAACCGACTCGGTGCGGGAACGCTTCGCACGGGCCGCGCGGGCCGAGCGGCCCGATCTGGCGCTGCTGTGCCTGCTGATCGGCGCCGAGGCCGACCCCGGCGTACGCGCGGAGGGCGGCAAGGGCGTGGACGGCCTCGTCGACGCCGCCCAGATCGAACTGGACCGGCTGACGGGCCTGCTGCCGTACGCGCCCTCGCGCACCCCCGCGCAGTGGGCGCACGCGCTGGCCGAACTGCTCGGCGGGCGCCACGGCTTCCACGGCACGCCCGCCGACTACCGCCGGCTGGACTCCTCGCTGCTGAACGAGGTGCTCAGGCGGCGGCGCGGGCTGCCGATCCTGCTGTCGGTGGTGTGGATGGAGGTCGCGCGCCGGGCGGGCGCGCCGGTGTACGGGGTCGCCCTGCCCGGGCACTTCGTGGTCGGCTTCGGCGATCCCCGCGGCGAGCACGTCCTCGCCGACCCCTTCGCGGGCGGTCTGCCGCTGACCGGGCAGGACGTCGAACTGCTGGTGGCGAGCACGGCGGGAACGCCGCTGTCGGAGGCGATGCTCCAGCCGGCCGGCCCGGTGGAGATCGTGCTGCGGGTGCTGAACAACATCCGCGCGTGGGCGGCGGCCCGCCCCGAGCACACCGACGTCCAGCTGTGGGCGGTGGAGCTGTCCCTGCTGCTGCCGCACCATCCGGCCCGGCTGCGCTACGAGCGGGCGCGGCTGCTGGTGGAGCGGGGCGACTTCACCGGCGGCGCGCGGGAGCTGGAGGAGTACGCCGACATGGTCGCCGCCATGGAGCCCAACGCCGCGGTCACCGTGCGCCGCGAGGCGCGGGCGGCCCGCTCCCGGCTCAACTAGTGCCGTGCCGACCGGGGTTCGCCCCGGCCGGCACGGCTCCGGTGACGTCCGGAGGCGGGCCCGCCCGCTACCGCGGGTCGAGTTCGATGACGCCGACCCGCTTGGCCGGGTCCGTCTCGCGGAGCGCCTCGCGCAGCGCGCCGGCGACGTCCTGGGGGGTGACCGGCGTCCTGGACCCGTTTCCGCGGGTGATCAGGACGCCGTCGAAGGTGCTGCCGTACAGCTCCTTAAGCACCTTGAGGTCGTAGGTGTCCACGAGCTTGCCGTTCACCGGCTTCATGGACAGGAACTTCGGCAGCGACCCGGTGGGGCTGAACGGGATCGACCTGTCGCCGGCCCTCACCGTGACCAGTCCGGACATCGCCGGCTCGCCGAACTCCCGGATCGCCCGGTCGATCTCCTTCTGGTCGACCGAGGGCTGCTCGAGGGCGACCGGCAGCTCGACCGCCTCGCTCCTCCCGGTGGCGACCTGCGTCCGGTAGGCGTCCTCCAGCATGTCCGCGCCCTTGCCGGCGTCGACCTGCTTGTGCGGCTTGCCGGGGACACCGACGGCCTTGCCGCCGGCGAACTTCACCATTCCGTCCCGCGGCCCGCCGCCGGAGGACTCGGTGAGGTCCTTCAGCGCCGCCGTGAGCTTCTCCTCGTCGACCTTGAAGACCGGCTCGGCCTGCCGGGCGCCGCCGAGGAGCGATCCGATCACGGAGACGGGGTTGTAGTCCCGGCCCGAGGCGCCCCGCACGGTGTTCTCGGTGTCCAGCGACAGGCCCGCGACGCTCGGCTTGAGCGTCTTCTGCTCGCCCTCCACCTCCAGGACCAGCGGCATGCGGGCCCGCTCGCCGAGAACGGCGTCGAGCTTGTTCATCGCCTCGGCCTTGCCCGTGCCGCCGATGTCCACACCGAGCACGGTGGTGCCGTTGGGGACGTCGGCGTGGTCCAGCAGCAGGCCGGCGCCGTACGCGATGCCGAGCACACCGAAGGTGGCGACGCCGAGCAGGACCAGCTTGGAGCGGCCCCGCTTGGCGGGGGCGGGCGCTGGCGTCCGGGCGGCCCGGTCGTCCGCCGAGGGGACGGGCCGGCCGTCGTCGTCGGCCGCGGGCACCCGCGGAATGCCGCTGACGAGGGTGTCGCCGGAGACCCTGCCTTGGGAGGGGCCGGGGGCCTGACCCTCGAAGGGGTCCTGACTCTCGAAGGGGTCCTGACCCTCGAAGGGACCGGGGGCCTGACCCCCGAGGGGGCCGGGGGCCGCCTCCGGATCCGCCGGGAAACCGGGTCCGCCGGCGGGGCCGCCGAGGTCC
>NZ_JAKMAY010000344.1:0-5626 GCF_022015835.1 Streptomyces sp. ICN903
CGCCACCGTCCCCGGGCCCCCCGCCGCGTCCGGTGTCCCGCCGCAGCACCGCCGCGGCCGGCCCTCCGACGCGAGCCCCTTCGTCGACCTCGGAAGGGCCGAGTGGAGCGCCCTGCGGGAGAAGACCCCGCTGCCCCTGACGGCCGCGGAGGTGGAGGAGCTGCGCGGGCTCGGCGACGTCATCGACCTCGACGAGGTGCGGGACGTCTACCTGCCGCTGTCCCGGCTGCTCAACCTCTACGTCGGCGCCACCCACGGGCTGCGCGGCGCGCTCAACACCTTCCTCGGCGACGCGGGCGGCGGGCACGGCGCCCAGCGCGGCACCCCGTTCGTCATCGGGGTCGCGGGCAGCGTCGCGGTCGGCAAGTCCACGGTGGCGCGGCTGCTGCGGGCGCTGCTGGCCCGCTGGCCCGAGCACCCGCGGGTGGAACTGGTGACCACCGACGGCTTCCTGTTCCCCAACGCGGAACTGCACCGGCGCGGGCTGATGTCGCGCAAGGGCTTCCCCGAGTCCTACGACCGCCGTGCCCTCACCCGGTTCGTCGCGGACGTCAAGTCGGGCCGGGAGGAGGTCACCGCCCCCGTCTACTCGCACCTGATCTACGACATCGTCCCCGGCGAGGTGCTGACGGTGCGCCGCCCCGACATCCTGATCGTCGAGGGCCTCAACGTCCTCCAGCCGGCCCTGCCGGGCAAGGACGGCCGCACCCGGCTGGCCGTCGCCGACTACTTCGACTTCTCCGTCTACGTGGACGCGCGCACCGAGGACATCGAGCGGTGGTACCTGGACCGCTTCCGCAAGCTGCGCGAGACCGCCTTCCAGAACCCGTTCTCCTACTTCCGCAGGTACACGCAGGTGTCGGAGGAGGAGGCGCTGGACTACGCGCGGGGGATCTGGCGGACGATCAACCGGCCGAACCTCCAGGAGAACATCGCCCCGACCCGGGGCCGCGCCGGCCTGATCCTGCGCAAGGGGCCGGACCACAAGGTCCAGCGTCTGTCGCTGCGCAAGCTCTGACCGGACGCCGGGGCGGACAACGACGCGCGCCGCCGGGCGCGGGCCTCCCCCGCGGCCACGGACCCCGCCCGCGCCGGCACCGCCCGCCAGGGTGGGCCGCCGGGAGCGGTGGCGGCCGGAGATCCGCGGGCCGGTACGGCCCGCGGGCGGCCGTTCGGCCGCACCGCGCGGAGGGCAACGGTCCGCGCCGGGCGCGGAACGTCAGCCCAGCGCGGACTTGACCTCGTCCGCCAGCCGCTGCGCCACCGCGCGGGCCTGCTCCAGGTCCGCGGCCTCGACCATCACCCGCACCAGCGGCTCGGTGCCGGAGGAGCGCAGCAGCACCCGGCCGGTCTCGCCCAGCTCCTTCTCGGCCTCGTTCACGGCGGTGGCCAGCCGGGCCGAGGAGGAGACCCGGGTCTTGTCCACGTCCCGCACGTTGACCAGCACCTGCGGCAGGCGCCGCATGACGCCCGCCAGCTCGGCCAGGGGCCGGCCGGTGGCGGCCACCCGCGCGGCCAGCATCAGGCCGGTCAGGGTTCCGTCGCCGGTGGTGGCGTGGTCCAGGACGATCACGTGCCCGGACTGCTCGCCGCCCAGCGAGTAGCCGCCGCGCTTCATCTCCTCCAGCACGTAGCGGTCGCCGACCGCCGTCTGGAGCAGCTCGACGCCCTCGCGCTCCATGGCGAGCTTGAAGCCGAGGTTGGACATCACCGTGGCCACCACGGTGTTCCCCCGCAGCGTCCCGGCCTCCTTCATGCCCAGGGCCAGCACGCTGAGGATCTGGTCGCCGTCGACCTCCTCGCCGGCCGCGTCCACGGCCAGGCAGCGGTCGGCGTCGCCGTCGTGGGCCACGCCCAGGTCGGCGCCGTGCTCGACGACGGCCGCGCGCAGCCCGGCGAGGTGGGTGGAGCCGCAGCCGTCGTTGATGTTGAGCCCGTCGGGCTCGGTGGCGATGGTGACCACCTCGGCGCCCGCCCGCGCGAACGCCTCCGGGGAGACCCGCGCCGCCGCGCCGTGCGCTCCGTCGATGACGACCTTGAGCCCGTCGAGCCGGTTGGGCAGGACGCCGACGAGGTGGGCGACGTACTTGTCGAAGCCCTCGTCGTACTCCTTGACCCGGCCCACCCCGGCGCCCGTCGGGCGGTCCCAGGGCTCGCCGGAGGCGTGCTCGCGGTAGGTCCGCTCGATGCGGTCCTCCAGCTCGTCGGCGAGCTTGTGGCCGCCGCGGGCGAAGAACTTGATGCCGTTGTCGGGCATGGGGTTGTGGCTGGCGGACAGCATCACGCCCAGGTCGGCGCCGAGCGCGCCGGTCAGGTACGCCACGGCCGGGGTCGGCAGCACGCCCACCCGCAGCACGTCCACGCCCGCGCTGGCCAGCCCGGCCACCACGGCGGCCTCCAGGAACTCCCCGGACGCGCGCGGATCACGTCCGACCACCGCCACCGGGCGATGGCCCTTGAACGTACCCGCCTCGGCGAGCACGTGCGCCGCCGCGACCGACAGACCGAGCGCCATTTCGGCGGTCAGGTCGGCGTTGGCGACTCCGCGCACACCGTCCGTACCGAAGAGTCGTCCCACCGTGGTTCCTCCGAGTTCCGAGCTGAGCTCCGGGCCTGCCGAGGCCCGGTCGATCCAGATATACGCCCCTTGGCGGCGGATGCGGCACGGCCGTGACCGCGGCATGCCGACGGTCGCCCCACCGGACGCGCCGGTCCGGAGGCGAGCGGTGGCCCGAAGACGAACGCCCCGACGCACCGTGACGGTGCTGTCGGGGCGCTCATCAGCGGATCCCAGGGATTCCAGCAGACAGCGAGGCGCTGATCAACGCTTGCTGTACTGGGTGCCCTTGCGGGCCTTCTTCAGACCGGCCTTCTTCCGCTCGACCGCGCGGGCGTCGCGGGTCAGGAAGCCGGCCTTCTTCAGCGGGCCGCGGTTGTTCTCCACGTCCGCCTCGTTCAGGGCGCGGGCCACGCCCAGGCGCAGCGCGCCGGCCTGGCCGGAGACGCCGCCGCCGCTGATGCGGGCGATGACGTCGTAGCGGTTGTCCAGCTCCAGAACCTTGAACGGCTCGTTGACTTCCTGCTGGTGCACCTTGTTCGGGAAGTAGGCCTCGAGGGTCCGGCCGTTGATCTTCCACTGGCCGCTGCCCGGCACGATGCGCACGCGGGCGATGGCGTTCTTGCGGCGTCCGGTGCCGGCGCCCGGCTGGGGCTCACCGAAACGGGACGCGAGGGACTCGGTGGTGTACTCCTCGACACCCTCGGGGGTCTCGGTGGTGTACTGCTCGACCTCTTCGATCGGGGTCTCGGCGGTGGTCTCGGCCACGGTTCTCCTCAGCTCTCTTCAGTCTTGGTTGTGGCCGGACTACTGCGCGACCTGGGTGATCTCGAACGGGACCGGCTGCTGGGCGCCGTGCGGGTGGTTCTCGCCCGCGTAGACCTTCAGCTTCGAGAGCATCTGGCGGCCCAGGGAGTTCTTCGGGAGCATGCCCTTGACGGCCTTCTCCACGGCCTTCTCCGGGTTGTTCTTCAGCAGGTCGTCGTAGCGGACGGACCGCAGACCGCCGGGGTAGCCGGAGTGGCGGTAGGCCAGCTTCTGGGTCCGCTTGTTGCCGGAGAGGTGCACCTTGTCGGCGTTGATGATGATGACGAAGTCACCAGCGTCAACGTGCGGCGCGTACACCGGCTTGTGCTTGCCCCTCAGAAGGGTGGCGGCCTGGGAGGCCAGACGGCCCAGGACGACGTCGGTGGCGTCGATGACGTGCCACTGGCGCTGGACGTCGCCGGGCTTGGGGCTGTACGTACGCACGGTCGTAGCCTTCGCTTCTTCAGTGAGTGTTTCCTGACAAGGTCACCGGAGATCACGACAGCCCTGACCTCGCGCCGGTGACGCAAGCCGATGCGGGTCGCTGGTCATCGTCCTGGTGGACCAGGCGTAGCGGCCTCTCACGTGAGAACGAGCAAGCCAATACGCACAACGAACCAGCAGGATACCGGCCGTCCTCCGCACGGGTCAAAACGCCCCCTCCCCGCGGGGCGCCGGACACGGCGCGGGGCCCGCGGGTGCCGCCTCCCGCGGCGGGCGCGTCAGCGCGCCCGCGCCACCCGTCCCTCGCTCCAGACCGGCTCCGGCGCCTCGCGCACCCGCCCGTCCGCGCCGAAGACCAGGAAGCGGTCGAAGGAGCGGGCGAACCAGCGGTCGTGCGTCACCGCCAGCACCGTCCCCTCGTACGCCTCCAGCCCCTGCTGGAGCGCCTCGGCGCTCTCCAGGTCCAGGTTGTCGGTCGGCTCGTCCAGCAGCAGCGCCGTCGATCCGGCCAGCTCCAGCAGCAGGATCTGGAAGCGGGCCTGCTGGCCGCCCGAGAGCTTCCCGAAGGGCTGCTCGGCCTGGCGGTCCAGCTCGTAGCGGCGCAGCGCGGACATCGCCGCGCCCCGGTCCTTCGCGTGCTCGGTCCACAGGACGTCGAGCAGGGTGCGGCCCTCCAGCTCGGGGTGCGCATGGGTCTGGGCGAAGTGGCCGGGCACCACCCGGGCGCCCAGCTTCCACTCCCCGGTGTGGGCGACGTCACCGCCGGCCAGCAGCCGCAGGAAGTGCGACTTGCCCGAGCCGTTGGAGCCCAGCACCGCGACCCGCTCGCCGTAGAAGACCTCCAGGTCGAACGGCTTCATCAGCCCGGTCAGCTCCAGCCCGGAGCAGGTGACCGCCCGCACCCCGGTGCGCCCGCCGCGCAGCCGCATCCGGATGTCCTGCTCGCGCGGCGGCTCCTGCGGCGGGCCCGCCTCCTCGAACTTCCGCAGCCGGGTGCGGGCCGCCTGGAGACGGGAGGCGAGCCCGTCGTTGTAGGCGGCCTTCTGCTTGAGGGTGTTCACCAGTTTCCTCAGCTGCGCGTGCTGCTCGTCCCAGCGCCGCCGCAGCTCCTCGAAGCGGGCGAAGCGCTCCTTGCGGGCCTGGTGGTAGGTGGCGAAGCCACCGCCGTGCACCCACACGTCCGATCCGGCCGGGCCCGGCTCCACGCTGACGATCCTCTGCGCCGCCCGCGCCAGCAGCTCGCGGTCGTGGGAGACGAACAGGACCGTCTTGCGGGTCTCGGCCAGCCGCTCCTCCAGCCAGCGCTTGCCGGGGACGTCGAGGTAGTTGTCCGGCTCGTCCAGCAGCAGCACCTCGTCCGGGCCGCGCAGCAGCGCCTCCAGCACCAGCCGCTTCTGCTCGCCGCCCGACAGGGTCCGCACCTGCCGCCACTGCGCCTTGTCGTACGGGACGCCGAGGGCGGCGGTGGTGCACACGTCCCAGGCGGTCTCGGCCTCGTAGCCGCCGGCCTCGGCCCAGTCCGCCAGGGCCTGCGCATAACTCATCTGGGCGGCCTCGTCGTCGACCTCCATGATCCTCAGCTCGGCGGCGTCCACCGCCTCCGCCGCCCGGCGCACCCGCGGCCGGGCCACCGAGACCAGCAGGTCGCGCACCGTGCGTTCGTCCCGGACCGAGCCCACGAACTGCGGCATCACCCCGAGCCCGCCGCCGACGGTCACCGTGCCGCCGTGCGGCTTCAGCTCTCCGGCGATCAGCCGCAGCAGCGTCGTCTTCCCGGCCCCGTTGGCGCCCACCAGGGCCACCACCGAGCCCTCCCCC
>NZ_JAKMAY010000345.1:0-5626 GCF_022015835.1 Streptomyces sp. ICN903
GGGCGGACGGGGGCGCGGCGGGGCCCAGGAAGGGTGGAAGTCGGCGTGGAGCAGGCGCGGTACGTGCGTTTCCAGGGTGCGGACCGGGGTGGACGGGACATCCACCCCGGTGTCTTCGCACTGGTCAACAATCTGGCCCGGGCGGGCCGGCTGACCGCCGAGCAGGAACTCTTCCGGCGGATCAACAACGCCTGGTACGACGCCAACTTCACCAACCCCACCTCCGTGGACCCCACGGTCTACGACCCCACGGTGAACCCTGGCGCGGTGGCGTGGTTCAAGTCCTCGGCCCGGCATCTGATCGAGCGCGTGGACGGCTATCTGGAGATCCTCGCCGCGCACGGTGTCGCCTACCGGTGCCTGCGGTCCTCGGACCCGGGGCGGATCGTCTACGAGGACGACGATCAGGTCGTCGCCGTACCGCGCCCCCGCCCGGAGTAGCGCACGGCCGGTCCGGTCGGCCCGGGCGGCCCGCCGGTGCGGCCGTGCGCCACGTCAGTACGGCCGTGCGGCCTCCTGGTGGTCGAAGGAGAGCCGGTGCGCCATCTCCCGGGGGAAGCTGACCGTCTCCGGGTCACCGTCGGAGGTGTAGCGCTCGACCGTGCCGTCGCCCAGCTTGTCCAGCCAGGCCGAGGAGCTGTACGCGCCCTCCTCGGTGTCGGTCTCCTGGGAGCGGATGCGCGGGATGGCGCCGGGGTCGAGGTCGGCGGAGTAGGGCGAGGGCGCCGGGCGGCCGCCGGCGAGGTAGACGCCCTGGTGGCGGTAGCGCACACCGCCGTACTCGCCGGTGAGGGCGAGTTGCCGGTTGCCGGGCATGGAGCCGTAGGGAAGCGCCATCGACACCACCGGCGAGTCGGGCAGGGCCTTGTCGATCAGCCACTGGTTGGAGGCGATGTCCCACTGGACCGTCTCGTCGTCGGCGTCCCCCAGGACACTGTGCTTCAGGGTGTGGTTGCCGATCTCGAAGCCGTGGTCGTCCAGCCACTTCAGCGTTTTGCGGCCGCCGGGCTCGCCGAACGGGTCGGCGTTGACGAAGAAGGTCGCCACGGGCCGGAAGCCCGGGTGGCGCCCGGCCACGTCCAGGAGGATGTCCACCGCGGTGCCGGGGGCGGGCCGGCCGTCCTCGCCGAGCCGGAACTGGCTGGGGGTGGAGTCGTCGAAGGTGAGCACCACCGGATGCTTTCCGGCGGGTATGTCCATGTCTCCGCCCGTGAACTCCCGTGCGGTGACCGGTACGTAGCCCTCCCGTGCCAGCCGCTCCAGCTCGGCGCGGAACTCCTGGGGGGTGCGGTCGTCGATGCTCTGGGGTTCGTCGGTGATCTGGTGGTACATGAGCACCGGTACGGCGCCCAGTTCGTTGGCCCGTACCGCCGCCGGGTCGCTCTCGCCGGGCCCGCCCCCGGCATCACCCCGTGCCCTTCCGGATCTGTCCCGCTGCGGGTTCTGGTGGGAGTCCTCCTGTGCGTTCCCCGGCGCTTTCGGCGCCCGGTCGTCGGGTGTCGCGGGGTTCTGGGAGCCGGCCGTCGCGGAACAGCCGGCGAGGACTATGGCGATCGCGGCCAGCGCCGCGCGGTCACCTCGGATGATGTGGCGCATGGTGCCCTCCGGGTGTCGGCAGGGGTGACGTCCGGCGGGTCGCCGGGCCGTCTCCCCTCAGGCTCCGGCAGCGCGGCGTTCTTCTCCTGTCACGCTCGGCCGATCGGCGGAGGGTGGGCCGTTCGGCCGTAACCCGCGCGGGGACCCGCCGGTACGGCGGGGCCCCGCGCGGGTTACGGGCCCGGCCCGGGCAGGTTCGGGCCGGGCCGGGCTCGCGCGGTTCACTCCCTGGGCGGGACCGGTGGCACGGGCAGGACCAGGGCCGCGTGGGCGTGCGCGGGGACGGCGGGGCTGCGGGGTGCGACCGGCCTCACGCGCACGTAGCCGGCGCCCTGCTCGGGGCGGGGGTCGGCCTCGCCCTTGTTGGGCCACAGGGACATCGCCCGCTCGGCCTGGGCGGTGATGGTCAGCGACGGGTTGACGCCGAGGTTGGCGGAGACGGCCGCGCCGTCCACCACCGAGATACCCGGGTGGCCGTAGAGCCGGTGGTAGGGGTCGATGACACCCTCCTCGGGCGAGGCGCCGATCGGGCAGCCGCCCAGGAAGTGCGCGGTCAGCGGTCTGCCCGTCAGCTCGCCGAGGTTCGTGCCGGGGAAGCCGCCTATCTCCTCCGCCAGCAGTCTGACCGCCTCGGCACCCTCGGGGATGTGGTCCGGGTTGGGCGCGCCGTGGCCCTGCTCCGCCGTCAGCAGGCCCTTGCCCAGGCCCTTGGGCTTGCGGTAGGTGGTCAGGGAGTTGTCCAGGGACTGCATCACCAGGCCGATGATCGTCCGCTCCGACCAGCGGTAGGTGGTGGCGGTGCGCGCCACCAGGACCGGGTGCCGCAGGAACTGGAGCGCGGCGGCCAGCCACCCGGGCAGTGGGCCGTCCCTGCGGTACTGCGGCACGCAGAGCAGGGCCATCAGGTTGGAGCCCTTGCCGTAGCGGACGTTCTCGATGTGGGTGTTGTCGTTGGGGTGGATGGAGGAGGTGATGGCCACCCCCTTGGTGAAGTCCAGTTCCGCGTCCGGCCCGTGCTTCCTCCGGTAGCGGCGGGGGAAGGTCAGGGCGCCGACCAGGGCCTCGGAGTTGGTGCGGGTCAGCTCGCCCAGTCTCGGGGAGATGTGCGGCAGCAGGCCGGTGTCGCGCATCCGGTGCAGCAGCGTCTGGGTGCCGTAGGTGCCGGCGGCCAGGACGACCCGGTGGCAGCGCAGCACGGCAGGTCTTCCCCTGCGGCGCCGGGCGGTGGGGACGGTGGTGACGGTGAAGCCTCCGGCGCCGTCCTCGGTCACCTCGGTGACGGTGGTCATCGGGTGGATGACCGCACCGGCCTTCTCGGCGAGGTACAGGTAGTTCTCGTTGAGGGAGTTCTTGGCCCCGTGCCGGCAGCCGGTCATGCAGGAGCCGCACCCCAGACAGGTGGTGCGGGCCGGGCCCGCGCCGCCGAAGTAGGGGTCGGGCACCTCCTCGCCCGGGGCGGCCCTGACCTCGCCCCCCGCGTCCTCGCCGTCGCCGAAGAAGACCCCCACCGGGGTGAGCCGGAAGGTGTCGCCCACGCCCATCCGCCGGGCGACGTTCTCCAGATGGGTGTCGGCCTCGGTCCTGGTGGGGTTGGTGCGTACGCCCAGCATCCGCTTGGCCTGGTCGTAGTACGGCTTCAGCTCCTCCTGCCAGTCGGTGATGTGCCCCCACTGCCGGTCGGTGAAGAAGGCCGGCGGCGGCACGTAGAGGGTGTTGGCGTAGTTCAGCGAACCACCGCCCACCCCGGCCCCGGCCAGGATCATCACCTTGTCCATCAGATGGATGCGCTGGATGCCGTACAGGCCCAGCGCCGGGGCCCACAGGTAGTTCCTCAGGTCCCAGGAGTTCCTCGGCAGCGTCTCGCGGGTGAAGCGCCGCCCCGCCTCCAGCACCCCGACCCGGTAGCCCTTCTCCGTCAGCCGCAGCGCGGACACCGAACCGCCGAAACCGGAACCGACCACGATCACGTCGTAGTCGTACGCACGCTCGGTGTCGCGGCCGGTGTCGCGGTCGGTTCCGCGTCCGCCGTGGTGGTCTCTCATGGCCGTCCCCCTCTCACTTCCGGTAGAGGGCGTCGATCCGGTCCGCGTGGACGGCGGCCACGGCATGCCGCTTGATCTTCAGCGACGGGGTCAGCAGGCCGTTGTCCTCGGTGAACTCCCCCTCGACCAGGGCGAAGCTGCGGATCGACTCCGCCCGGGAGACCGCCTCGTTGGCGTAGTCCACGGCGCGCTGGACGTCGGCGAGGAGTTCGGGGTCCTTCTCCAGTTCGGCGAAGGGGGTGTCGAGGGGGCGCTTGCGTACCGACAGCCAGTGCTCCAGGGCATCGGGTTCGAGGGTGATCAGCGCCGCCACATAGGGCCGGTTGTCACCGACGACCATGCACTGACCGATCGGCGGCCGGCTGCGCAGCCGGTCCTCCAGCACGGCCGGGGAGACGTTCTTGCCGCCGGAGGTGACGATGATGTCCTTCTTGCGGCCGGTGATGGTGAGGTAGCCCTCCTCGTCCAGGAAGCCGACGTCTCCGGTGGCGAACCAGCCGTCCCGCAGGGACTGGGCGGTGGCCTGCGGGTTGTTCCAGTAGGAGGCGAAGACGACGCTGCCCCTGATCAGCACCTCGCCGTCGTCGGCGATGCGCACGGCGGTGCCGGGGATGGGCTGCCCGACCTTTCCCGGGCGCGGGTCCAGGGGCGGAACGAGGGTGGCGGCGGCGGTGGTCTCGGTGAGGCCGTAGCCCTCGTAGACGATGATGCCGCAGGCGGCGAAGAAGAGGTTGAGGCGGCGGTCCAGGGGGGAGCCGCCGCTGATGGCGTAGTGGAGCCTGCCGCCGAGTTCCTTGCGGACGCGCCGGTAGACCAGCAGGTCGTACAGGCCCCGGGCGAGGGAGAGCTTGAGGCCGGGGCCGGTCCCGGCGCCGCGGAAGGTGTCCATGAAGGCCTCGCCGTAGCGCACGGCGATGCGGTCGGCCCGCTCGAAGGAGGAACCGCGGCCGATCTTCTCCGCCGTGGCGCGCCCGGTGTCGTGGATCTTCTCGAAGAGGTAGGGCACGCCGACGAGGAAGGTGGGGCGGAACCGCTTGAGTTCGGGCCTCAGTTCGTCGGGCTTGATGCTGGGCCAGTGGCCGATCTCGATGCGCGCCTGGAGGCAGGCGATCTGGATGGTGCGGCCCAGGATGTGGGCCAGCGGCAGGAAGAGCAGGGTGGAGGCCTCCTTGCCGGTGGCCGCCTCGAAGACCGGGTGCAGCAGCTGCACGGTGTTGTACGCCTCGGCCTGGAGGTTGCCGTGGGTCAGCACGCAGCCCTTGGGGCGGCCGGTGGTGCCGGAGGTGTAGCAGATGGTGGCGACGGTGTCGGAGGTCAGGCCGGCACGGCGTTCGGTCACCTTCTCGTCGCCCACCTCCCTTCCCAGGTCGGACAGTTGGGCGACGGCCCCGGCCTCGATCCGCCAGGTGCGCGGCGGTTCGGGGACGGAGACCGCGGCGGCCGCGGCGGTGACGGCGTTCTCCTCGGTCTCCACGACCAGGAAGCGGGCGCCGGAGTCGCGCAGGATCCACTCGATCTGATCGGCCGAGGAGGTGGGGTAGACCGGTACGGTCTGCCCGCCGGCCGCCCAGATCGCGAAGTCGAACAGCTCCCACTCGTAGCGGGTGCGGGACATCAGCGCGACCCGGTCGCCGGCCTGGAGTCCGGCCGCGATCAGTCCCTTGGCGACCGCGTTCACCTCGCGGGCGAAGGCCGCGGCGGTGACCGGGATCCACCGGCCGGCCTCCCGGCGGCGCAGCACCACCGCGTCGGGGTCCTGCTCGGCGCGGGTGAAGGGGATGTCGGCGGTGGTGCCCGGGTCGGCGGGCGGCGGGGTGCGCCAGGAGGAGCGCGCCTCGCGTACGGCGCCGTCCTCCCGGACCAGCTCCACCGTCACGCGGTCGGCGAGTTCGCTGCGCTGCTTCGCCCTCTTCAGATCCTTGCGTACGCCCATGGTCGGCTCCTGTTCGCGGCGTGGGGAGGACTGCACTGGCCGGTGTGGGGGGTGG
>NZ_JAKMAY010000346.1:0-5549 GCF_022015835.1 Streptomyces sp. ICN903
CCCCCGCGACCCACGTGCCCGGGCGACCCCCCGTCTGCGACGATGCCCCCATGACTGCTGCAACCCCTTCCAACCAGTCACCCACCGAGCGCCGGGTCTCGGCCCGCGTCGGCTCGATCTCCGAGTCCGCCACGCTCGCCGTCGACGCCAAGGCCAAGGCCCTCAAGGCGGCCGGGCGGCCGGTGATCGGCTTCGGCGCGGGCGAGCCCGACTTCCCGACCCCCGACTACATCGTCGAGGCCGCGGTGGAGGCCTGCCGGAACCCGCGCTTCCACCGCTACACCCCGGCCGGCGGGCTCCCCGAGCTGAAGGAGGCCATCGCGGCGAAGACGCTGCGCGACTCCGGCTACTCGGTCGAGGCGTCCCAGGTACTGGTCACCAACGGCGGCAAGCAGGCCATCTACGAGGCCTTCGCCGCCATCCTCGACCCGGGCGACGAGGTCATCGTCCCCGCGCCGTACTGGACCACCTACCCCGAGTCGATCCGGCTGGCCGGGGGCGTCCCCGTGGACGTGGTCGCCGACGAGACCACCGGCTACCGGGTCTCGGTGGAGCAGCTGGAGGCGGCCCGCACCGAGCGCACCAAGGTGCTGGTGTTCGTCTCCCCCTCCAACCCGACCGGCGCCGTCTACTCGCGCGCCCAGGTCGAGGAGATCGGCCGCTGGGCCGCCGAGCACGGTCTGTGGGTGCTCACCGACGAGATCTACGAGCACCTGGTCTACGGCGACGCGGAGTTCTCCTCGCTGCCGGTTGTCGTGCCGGAGCTGGCCGACCGGTGCGTGGTCGTCAACGGCGTGGCCAAGACGTACGCCATGACCGGCTGGCGGGTGGGGTGGATCATCGGCCCGAAGGACGTGGTGAAGGCCGCCACCAACCTCCAGTCGCACGCCACCTCCAACGTCTCCAACGTCGCCCAGGCCGCCGCGCTGGCCGCCGTCTCCGGTGACCTGGAGGCCGTGGCGCGCATGCGCGAGGCGTTCGACCGCCGCCGCAGGACGATCGTGCGGATGCTGAACGAGATCGACGGCGTCACCTGCCCCGAGCCGGAGGGCGCCTTCTACGCCTACCCGTCGGTCAAGGGCGTGCTGGGCCGGGAGATCCGCGGCCGGCGCCCGGCCACGAGCGTGGAGCTGGCCGAGCTGATCCTGGAGGAGGCCGAGGTCGCGGTCGTCCCCGGTGAGGCGTTCGGCACCCCGGGCTACCTGCGGCTGTCCTACGCGCTGGGCGACGAGGACCTGGTCGAGGGCGTCTCGCGGATCCAGAAGCTGCTGGCCGAGGCCAAGTCCTGAGCCGGCCTGAGCCGGCCTGAGCCGGCCCGAGCCGCTCCGGTCCGGCCCGGCGGCACCCTCACCGGGGCCCCGGAGCGCCCACGGACGGGCCCGCGCGAGCACTGCTCGCGCGGGCCCGCTCGCGTGTTCCGGCCCCTCCCCGATCGTGGTGGTGACTTCCGGGCGTGTCGCGAGTGCGGCAAAATCTTCGGATGGAAAGCGCTCGTGACGTCCGCAAGCTCCCGAAGGCCCATCTCCACCTGCACTTCACCGGGTCCATGCGCCCGGGCACACTGCTGGAGCTCGCCGACAGACACGGCGTCCACCTCCCGGACGCGCTGAGCAGCGGACGCCCCCCGAAGCTGCGGGCCACCGACGAACGCGGCTGGTTCCGCTTCCAGCGGCTGTACGACGCCGCGCGCTCCTGCCTGCGCACGCCCGACGACATCCGGCGGCTGGTCCGCGAGGCCGCCGAGGAGGATGTGCGGGACGGTTCCCGCTGGCTGGAGATCCAGGTGGACCCGACCTCCTACGCCCCGCGCCTGGGCGGGCTGATCCCGGCGATGGAGATCATCCTGGACGCGGTGGAGAGCGCCTCCGCGGAGACCGGGCTCGGCATGCGCGTACTAGTCGCCGCGAACCGGATGCGGCATCCGCTGGACGCCCGCACCCTGGCCCGGCTGGCCGTGCGCTACGCCGACCGCGGCGTGGTGGGCTTCGGTCTGTCCAACGACGAACGGCGCGGCTTCGCCCGGGACTTCGACCGGGCCTTCGCCATCGCGCGCCGGGGCGGCCTGCTGGCGGCCCCGCACGGCGGCGAGCTGTCGGGGCCGCAGTCCGTCGCCGACTGCCTGGACGACCTGCGCGCGGGCCGCGTCGGGCACGGGGTGCGCGCCACCGAGGATCCGCGGCTGCTGGCGCGGCTGGCCGCGCAGGGCG
Organism: Streptomyces sp. ICN903; assembly: GCF_022015835.1. Classification (NCBI taxonomy): domain Bacteria; kingdom Bacillati; phylum Actinomycetota; class Actinomycetes; order Kitasatosporales; family Streptomycetaceae; genus Streptomyces; species Streptomyces sp. ICN903. The sequence continues at coordinate 2,208 of NZ_JAKMAY010000346.1, forward strand.
TCACCTGTGAGGTCTGCCCGGCCTCCAACGTGGCGCTGGGGGTGTACGACCGGCACGAGGACGTACCGCTGCGGACCATGTTCGAGGCGGGGGTGCCGCTGGCGCTGGGCGCCGACGACCCCCTGCTGTTCGGCTCCCGGCTGGCCGCGCAGTACGAGATCGCGCGGCGCCACCACGGCTTCACGGACGAGGAGCTGGCGGAACTGGCCCGCCAGTCGGTGCGCGGTTCGCGCGCCCCGGAGGACGTCCGGAAGGCGATCCTGGCGGACATCGACGCCTGGCTGGTGGAGGAGCCGGGGCAGGCCCCGTCCGCGTCCGTGTCCGGGCCCGCATCCGCCTCCGCCTCGCAGGGAGCCGTCTGAGCCGCGGGGAGTGTTCCGAGGGGACGGGGGTGCGGGCGCCCCCTCAGAGCGAGCAGCCCACGGTCACCGGCTCGTTGACCAGCGTCACGCCGAACGCCTCGCGCACGCCGTCGCGGACCTCGCGGGCCAGGGCGAGGAGGTCGGCGGTGGTGGCCGAGCCCCGGTTGGTCAGGGCGAGGGTGTGCTTGGTGGAGATCCGGGCCGGGCCGTCGCCGTAGCCCTTGGCGAAGCCGGCCCTGTCGATCAGCCAGGCGGCGGAGGTCTTCACCAGGCCGTCCCCGGCCGGGTAGGCGGGCGGGGCGGTGTCCGGCCCCAGCCGCTCGGCGACGCGGGCGAGGAAGGCGGCGTGCTCGTCCTCGGTGAGCACGGGGTTGGTGAAGAAGGAGCCGGCCGACCAGGTGTCGTGGTCCTCCGGGTCGAGCACCATGCCCTTGCCCGCGCGCAGCTTCAGAACGGTCTCGCGGGCCCGCTCCACCGGCACCCGCTCACCGGTCTCCACACCCAGCGCCCGCGCGGTCTCGGCGTAGCGCAGGGGCGCCGAGAGGCCGCCCGCGTCCTCCAGCTCGAAGCGGACGCGCAGCACGACGAAGCGGGTGGGGTCGGCCTTGAAGCGGCTGTGCCGGTAGGAGAACCCGCACTCGGCGGCGGGGATGGTGACGGTCTCGCCGGACCGGCGGTCGTAGGCGACGACCTCGGTGATCGTGGAGGAGACCTCCTGGCCGTACGCACCGACGTTCTGGATGGGCGTGGCACCCGCCGATCCGGGGATGCCGGCCATGCACTCGACGCCCGCGAGCCCGGCCTCGACGGTGCGGGCGACGGCCTCGGACCAGTTCTCGCCCGCCGCCAGCTCCAGACGGGTGCCCTCCAGGCGGAAGCCGGTGGTGGCGATGCGCAGGGCGGTGCCCGCGAAGCCCTCGTCGGCGATGACGAGGTTGCTGCCGCCGCCGACGAGCAGCAGCGGGGTGCCGTCGGCGTCGGCGGCCCGTACCGCCTCGGTCACCTCCTCGTCGGTGGTGGCCGTGACCAGGCGGGCCGCGGGGCCGCCCAGACGGAAGGTGGTCAGCGGGGCGAGGGGCGCGTCGTGGAGTTCCTGCACGCGCCCAAGAGTACGAGAGCGGCCGTACGCGTATCCGTACGGCCGCCTCCACCGGACGTGTGGCCGTGGTACCGGCGCGGCGGCGCGCTCAGGCGAGCCGGACCACCGCGCGGGACATGCCCAGCACCTTCTGCCCGGCGCTGGTGACCGTGAGGTCCACCCGGACGGTGCGGGCCTCGTCGTCGAGCTTGGCCGCGACCTTGCCCGAGACCTCGATCACGGCGCCCGAGCCGTCGTCGGGGACGACGACGGGCCTGGTGAAGCGCACGCCGTACTCCACGAGCGCGCCCGGGTCGCCGGTCCAGTCGGTCACCACGCGGGCGGCCTCGGCCATGGTGAACATGCCGTGCGCGATGACGTCGGGGAGGCCGACCTCGCGTGCGAACCGCTCGTTCCAGTGGATCGGGTTGAAGTCGCCGGAGGCGCCCGCGTACCGCACGAGCGTGTCGCGGGTCACGGGGAAGCTCCGTGCGGGCAGCTCGGTGCCGGCCTCGACGTCCGCGTACGCGATCCTCGCCGTCATCCGCCTCACTCCCCCTGCTTGCCGGTCGTGCCGTCGGCCGCGCGGGCCACCAGCTTGGTCCAGGCCGTCACCACGTGCTCGCCGGCCTCGTCGTGCACCTCGCCGCGGATGTCCAGGATGTCGTTGCCCGCCATGGACTTCACCGCCTCGATGGTGGAGGTCACCGTGAGCCGGTCGCCGGCGCGCACCGGCCGCCTGTAGGCGAACTTCTGGTCGCCGTGCACCACCCGGCTGTAGTCCAGCCCCAGCTTCGGGTCCGCGACGACCTCCCCGGCCGCCTTGAAGGTGATGGCGAAGACGAAGGTGGGCGGGGCGATCACGTCGGGGTGACCGAGCTCACCGGCCGCCTCCGGGTCTGTGTAGGCGGGGTGGGCGTCACCGATGGCCTCGGCGAACTCGCGGATCTTCTCCCGGCCGACCTCGTACGGCGCGGTGGGCGGATAGCTCCGCCCCACGAAGGACTGGTCGAGCGCCATGGCCCGGTACCTCCATACGGCTTGCGGGTGGTTGCTGATCGGACGGCTCGGACGGACGCAAAGCCGTGAGGCCGCCCCCGCGAACGGGGACGGCCTCACGGCTTTGCGTGTCTGTGCGCGGCGGCCTGGCCGGTCGCGGCGTTTATCGCGTCTCGCGGTGCGCGGTGTGCGCGTTGCAGCGCGGGCAGTGCTTCTTCATCTCAAGACGGTCCGGGTTGTTGCGCCGGTTCTTCTTGGTGATGTAGTTCCGCTCCTTGCACTCCACGCAGGCCAGCGTGATCTTCGGGCGGACGTCGGTGGCAGCCACGTGAGTGCTCCTTGACGGCTGGGACGGGTTTAACGCAGAAAGAGTAGCCGATCGGAGGACCGACCCCGCAATCGGCTACTGGGTTTGGTAGCGGTGACCGGACTCGAACCGGTGACACAACGATTATGAGCCGTTTGCTCTACCGACTGAGCTACACCGCCGCGATGCGGGCGGCCCCCGCCTCTCGACGGGAGCCTCACACATCAGAGCCCCAATACGGAATCGAACCGTAGACCTTCTCCTTACCATGGAGACGCTCTGCCGACTGAGCTATTGGGGCGAGCGATGAAGACATTACACGCTCGGAGCGCCGAACGTGAAATCCGTATCGGCCACACCTCCGTACGGCGGCACCGGCCGGGGGCCCGCGCCCTTCTTCCGGCGTAGCGGAGCGGTCGCCGGTACGACTATTGGGCTCCCACGTGATGGCGGCGCGCCCCGGGGCCGGCCCGGTCCTAGGCTTCGGTGCACCCCAGCGATCATGAGCGAAACGCGGGAGCCCCATGCCCGACAGCCAGCCGCAGGAACCGGCGCAGCCCGATCGCGACGCGCCCCCGCCCCCGGGCCCCCCGAAC
>NZ_JAKMAY010000347.1:0-5514 GCF_022015835.1 Streptomyces sp. ICN903
TCCCCACCCCGCCCCCGCGGGAGCCGCCGGGCGTTGTACGGTCGGGCTCGTCACCGCACGACCTGCGAGAAAGGCCGCGACCGTGCCATCGGGCCCCGAGACCACCGCCGAAGCCGAGACCGGCGGCGCGGCCGCCGACCGTCCGGACGAGCCGCAGCACCACCGTACGACCGTCCCGGCCGGCGCCCCGGCACGCGCCGCCGCCGGGGAGGCCCCCGTCCCGGCCGCCGGCGGGGCCGGGGCCCGGCCGGCGCCCCGGCTTCCCGTCCGCCTGGCCAGGTCGGCACGCCGCGAGGCGTGGCGCACGGCGGCCGCGGCGGTGAGCGGTGTCGCCCTGGCCGCCGCCTTCCCCCCGTACGACGTGTGGCCGCTGTCGGTCGCCGCGGTCGCCGTCCTCGCCCTCCTCACCCGGGGGCGTACCGCCCGCCAGGGGGCCTGGCTCGGTCTGGCCATGGGGCTGCCGTTCTTCCTCGTGCTGCTCAAGTGGCTCCATGTGATCGGCTGGGACGCGGTGTTCGGCCTGTCCCTGGTCGAGTCCCTGTTCTTCGTGCCGATGGGCGCCGGGCTGGCCGCGACCTCGCGGCTGCCGCTGTGGCCGCTGTGGGGCGCCTGCCTGTGGGTCGCCGAGGAGTGGGCGCGCGACCGGATCCCCTTCGGCGGCTTCCCCTGGGGACGGCTGGCTTTCGCCGTCACCGACTCGCCGTTCCTGCCGCTGGCCGCCCTGGGCGGCGCCCCGCTGGTGACCTTCGCCGTCGCGCTGACCGGCGGCCTGCTCGCCGCGGCGGCCGTCCGGGCCGCGGCGGCCGCCCGGCGGCGGCGCGGAGCGGAGGAGACGGCCGAGGGGGGCGGGACCGGCGGGACCGGCTCCCCGGCGGCGGCCGGCTCCCGTACGGCGCGCCCGGCCCTCGCCGCCGCCGGGGCGGTCGCCCTGGCGGCGGCCGTGACCGCGGCCGGCCTCGCCGTGCCGGTCCGCACCGCGGCGGCCGACACCGTCCGCATCGCCGTCGTCCAGGGCAACGTCCAGCAGCCGGGCATGGACTTCCTCGGCCGCCCGATGCTGATCCTCAACAACCACGTCGAGGCCACCCTGGAGCTGGCCGAGGACGTGGAGGCGGGCCGGGAGGAGCGGCCCGACCTGGTGATCTGGCCGGAGAACGCCTCCGACCTGGACCCGCACCGGTACCCGCAGGCGTACGACGCCATCGACCGGGCGGCGAAGGCGGTGGGCGTCCCCGTCCTGGTCGGCGCCCTCGTCGACCATCCCGAGCGCGAGGGCTACGTCGAGAACCAGGGCATCGTCTGGGATCCCGAGGCCGGTCCCGGAGCCTCGTACACCAAGCAGCACCCGGTGCCCTTCGGCGAGTACGTTCCCTACCGCGACCAGCTCAGCAAGGTCATCACCCGCCTCCAGCGCGTCCCGCGCGACTTCTGGCCCGGCCAGAGCACCGGGGTGATGGACGTCGGCCCCGCCCGGCTCGGCGACGTCATCTGCTTCGAGGTCGCCTACGACGAGATCGTGCGCGCCACCGTCAACGACGGCGCCCGCGCCCTGGTGATCCAGACCAACAACGCCACCTACGGCAACACCGGCCAGCCCGAGCAGCAGCTGGTGATGTCCCGGCTGCGGGCCGTCGAGCACGGCCGGGCCGTGGTCACCGCCGCCACCAGCGGCATCAGCGCGGTCGTCGCACCCGACGGCACGATCGGGCAGCGCACGGAGGAGTTCACGCAGGACGTGGTCACCGCCGACCTCCCGCTGCGCGACGAGACCACCCTCTCCGACCGGATCGGCCCCGCACCGGAGTGGGCGCTCGCTATGGTGGGCCTCCTGTCCTGCGCCGCGGCCTTCGCGACCGGCCGACGGGGGCGGGCACACGGGGTGAACAGGACGGACGAGAAGAGGCGGCAGCAGTGAACGAGGCGGGACAGCGCCGGAAGGATCCGCTCGGCAGGATCCTCGTGATCATCCCGACCTACAACGAGGTCGACAACATCCGGCCGATCGTCACCAGAGTGCGCACCGCCGTCCCCGAGGCCCACGTCCTGGTCGCGGACGACAACAGCCCCGACGGCACGGGGAAGGTCGCCGACGAACTGGCGGCCGAGGACGAGCGGGTCGAGGTCCTCCACCGGGAGGGCAAGGAGGGGCTGGGTGCCGCCTACCTGGCGGGCTTCCGCTGGGGCATCGACAACGGCTACGACGTCCTGGTCGAGATGGACGCGGACGGCTCCCACCAGCCCGAGGAGCTGCCCAGGCTGCTGACCGCGCTCAAGGGCGCCGACCTGGTGCTGGGCTCGCGCTGGGTGCCGGGCGGGCGGGTGGTCAACTGGCCGGGCCACCGCAAGTTCCTCTCGCGCGGCGGCAGCACCTACTCCCGGCTGCTGCTGGGCGTGCCCCTGCGGGACGTCACCGGCGGCTACCGGGCGTTCCGCAAGGAGACCCTGCTGGGGCTGGGCATGGACGACGTGGCCTCCCAGGGGTACTGCTTCCAGGTGGACCTGGCCCACCGCGCCGTGCAGGCCGGATACCAGGTGGTCGAGGTGCCCATCACCTTCGTCGAGCGCGAGCGCGGCGACAGCAAGATGAACCGCGACATCGTCGCCGAGGCCCTGTGGCGGGTCACCGCCTGGGGTGTGCGGTCCCGTGTGAACCAGGCGCTCGGCCGCAGGCACACTGGATGACATGACGACCGGCGCACCGTACCCGTACGAGCCACCTCCGCGGCACTCCCGTCCCGGACCGCAGGGCCCGGAATCTCCCGGCACCGGGCCCCGGCGCCGCCCCCGGCGCAGTTTCGTCCCCCTGGGACTGGCCGCCTTCGTGATCCTGGAGATCTGGCTGCTGACCCTGCTGGCGGACGCCACGAACGGGCTGGTCGTCCTGATCGTCCTGGTGGCGGGGGCGGTACTGGGCGCCGCGGTCGTCAAGCGCGCGGGACGCCGCGCCTGGCGGGGTCTGGTCGAGACCGTCGAGAGCCTCCAGCCGGGCGCCGAGCCCCGCCCCGGGCCGCGGGCCGACCGGGGCGGACACGGGTCGGCCATGCTCGGCGGCCTGCTGCTGATGCTGCCGGGGCTGATCTCGGACGCGGCCGGGCTGCTGTGCGTCTTCCCGCCGACGGCCGCGCTGCTGCGCCGCGCGGTGGAGCGCCGGCTCGGCGGCCGCGCCGGCTTCGCCCCCGGATCCCTGGGGGACTCCCTGCGGCAGGCGCGTACGGCGGAGGAGCAGTTCCGCATCCACCGGCCCGACGGCAAGGTGGTGCAGGGGGAGGTCGTACGCGAGGACGAGCGCGACACCCGCGGCGGGGAGGGCGGGGGAGCGCGTTAGCCGTTCGCGCGGGGACGCACACGTGGGTGAGGGCCCGACCACCGGCCGGTGGTCGGGCCCTCACCCACGTGCTTTCGCGGTGCGGTGCCGCGTGCCGCCGTCAGGCGGACTTGCGCTTGCTGTCCCGCGGGTGCACGGCGATGTTCATGGTCCCGGAGCGCAGGACCGCCAGCCTCTCGGCCAGCACCTCCTCCAGCTCCTCACGGGTGCGCCGCTCCATGAGCATGTCCCAGTGCGTACGCGCGGGCTTGCCCTTCTTCTCCTCGGGCCCCTCGCCGTCGACCAGGAGCGCCTGGGCGCCGCATACCTTGCACTCCCACTCCGGCGGAATCTCGGCCTCAACCGAGAACGGCATCTCGAACCGATGACCGTTCTGGCATGCGTACTCCACGGCCTGGCGCGGCGCCAGGTCGATACCGCGGTCGGTCTCGTAGCTGGTCACCACGAGTCGCGTGCCGCGCAGAGCTCGCTCACTCATGAATCGTGCCTCCCGGGCTTGTCGCCCACAGGACAGGTGTCGCTGTCGTCGTCATCCGGTCAACGTCCGGTCGGCGGTGAAGATTCCCGATCTGGGACATGCGTCGCCCGTCGTGCCGCTGCCTCGTCGGATATGCGGTACCCGCAGCCGCCCGCTTTGTCACATCCCACAAGGGGCGTAACGTAACGTTCGCCTATCTTTGGCGTGCGGTAACGGTCCATCCGACGAGTTGCAGGCGTACACTACCCGCCCTTCGGCCGATGGCCTAAATCCGATCCGGCGCAGCGGCACCCACCGCCGCCACCGCTCGTCTGACCGGTACCCGCAAAAGCAGGACGAAACCCAGAACGAAGAAGATCACCAGGGAGATGATCGCGTCCCGGTAGCTGCCGGTGAGCTGGTAGGTGAGCCCGAACACCAGCGGCCCCAGCCAGCTCGTGCCGCGATCGCTCACCTCGTACAGCGAGAAGTACTCCGCCTCCTTGCCCGGCGGCACCAGTTGCGCGTACAGCGACCGCGACAGCGCCTGGGTGCCGCCCAGCACCATTCCGATCGCCGCGGCCAGGACGAAGAACCACACCGGCTCGCCCGCGGGCAGCACGTATCCGGCGCCCACCGTCGCCGTCCACGCCACCAGCGAGCCCAGGATCGTGCGCTTGGCGCCGTAGCGCACCGCCAGCCGTCCCAGCAGCAGTGCCCCCACCACGGCCAGGATCTGCACCAGCAGGACCGCGCCGATGAGGGTGGTCTGGTCCATCCCCAGCTCCCCGGCGCCGAAGACCGAGGCCTGGGTGATCACCGTCTGCACGCCGTCGTTGTAGAGCAGATAGGCCAGCAGGAACATCAGGGTCAGCGGGTAGCGGCGCAGGTCGCGCAGCGTCCCGGCGAGCTGCCGCCAGCCGCCCCGCAGGGACACACCCCCGCCGGGGGCCGCGCCGGCGGGCGCGTGGGCGGCGGGCCGCTCGCGCAGCCGCCGCAGCGGGATGATGGCGAAGACCGCCCACCACAGGCCCGCCGAGGCCAGGCAGATCCGCACCGCGGTGCCCTCGTCCACACCCAGCGACTCGTGCCCGAGGAACAGCGCCAGGTTGGCCACCAGCACCAGGGAGCCGGAGGCGTAGCCGAAGGCCCAGCCGCGCGAGGAGACCGCGTCCCGCTCCGCGGGAGTGGCGATCTGCGGCAGGAAGGAGTTGTAGACCACCACGGCCGTGGCGTAGGAGACGTTCGCCACCACCAGCAGCGCCCCGCCCAGCAGATAGCGGTCGCCCTCCAGGAAGAACATCCCCGTGGTGGCCGCCGCCCCCAGGTAGGCGAACACGCCCATGATCGGCTTCTTGCGGCCCGACCGGTCGGCGACCGCCCCGGCCAGCGGCATCACCAGCACCGACAGCAGTACCGAGACGGAGACGGTGTAGGCGAAGTACGAGCCGGCGCGGACCGGGATGCCCAGGGGGTGGACGTAGCCGGCGCCGTCCGCCGCGGCCTCGGCGACCGAGGTCAGATAGGGGCCGAGGAAGACGGTGAGCACGCTGGTGGAGAAGACGGAGACCGCCCAGTCGTAGAAGTACCAGCCGCGCTGCTCACGGCGCCGCTCGGCGTCCCCGGCGAAGCCCCCCGGGCTCCTTGCCGGGGTGCCGGTGCCGCCCGTGCCTCCCGCGCCGCCGGTTCCGCCGCCCGCGCTCCCCGCCGTTCCTCCGGCGTCCCCGGTGCC
>NZ_JAKMAY010000348.1:0-5407 GCF_022015835.1 Streptomyces sp. ICN903
CCACCGTTCCGCCGCCTCGCCTCCGCCCCTGCTCGGCCCGCCTGTGCCGTGCGACGCGAAGCGGCTGGTGGGAGGGGCGATGGGACAGCCCGGCCGCCCTCGGATAGCGTCGGGGTATGAGTCATCCACACCCTGAGCTGAAGCCCGCCCCCAAGCTGCCCGAGGGAGGGCTGAGGGTCGTCGCCCTGGGCGGCCTGGGGGAGATCGGCCGCAACATGACCGTCTTCGAGTACGGCGGCAAGCTGCTGATCGTCGACTGCGGCGTGCTCTTCCCCGAGGAGCACCAGCCCGGCGTGGACGTGATCCTGCCGGACTTCACCTCCATCCGCGACCGCCTGGACGACGTGGTGGCCGTGGTGCTCACCCACGGCCACGAGGACCACATCGGCGGCGTGCCGTACCTGTTGCGCGAGCGGGCGGACATCCCCGTCGTCGGCTCCAAACTGACGCTGGCCTTCCTGGAGGCCAAGCTCAAGGAGCACGGCATCAAGCCGCGCACGGCGCGGGTGCGCGAGGGCGACCGGCGGGGTTTCGGCCCCTTCGACTGCGAGTTCGTCGCGGTCAACCACTCCATCCCCGACAGTCTGGCCGTCGCCATCCGCACCGGCGCGGGCCTGGTGCTGCACACCGGCGACTTCAAGATGGACCAGTTCCCGCTGGACGGCCGCATCACCGACCTGCGCGCCTTCGCCCGGCTCGGCGAGGAGGGCGTCGACCTCTTCCTCACCGACTCCACCAACGCCGAGGTCCCCGGCTTCACCACCGCCGAGGCCGATCTGAACCCCGCGATCGAGCAGGTGATGCGCACCGCGCCCCGGCGGGTCATCGTCTCCAGCTTCGCCAGCCATGTGCACCGCATCCAGCAGGTGCTGGACGCCGCCCACGCCTACGGCCGCAAGGTCGCCTTCGTGGGACGGTCGATGGTCCGCAACATGGGCATCGCCCGTGAGCTGGGTTATCTGAAGGTCCCCTCCAGCCTGGTGGTCGGGATGAAGGAACTGGAGAAGCTGCCCGACCACAAGGTCACGCTGGTGTGCACCGGTTCGCAGGGCGAGCCGATGGCGGCGCTGTCGCGCATGGCCAACCGCGACCACATGATCCGCATCGGCAAGGGCGACACCGTGCTGATGGCCAGCTCCCTCATCCCCGGCAACGAGACCGCCATCTACCGGGTGATCAACGGGCTGACCCGATGGGGCGCCAACGTCGTCCACAAGGGCAACGCCAAGGTCCACGTCTCCGGCCACGCCAGCGCCGGCGAGCTCGTCTACTGCTACAACATCGTCAAGCCCCGCAACGTCATGCCGGTGCACGGCGAGTTCAAGCACCTCAGGGCCAACGCCGACCTCGCCATCCGCACCGGTGTCGACCCCGACCGGGTCGTCGTCGCCGAGGACGGCGTCGTCGTCGACCTCGTCGACGGGCGCGCCTCCATCACCGGCAAGGTGCCCGCGGGCAACGTCTACGTCGACGGCATGGAGGTCGGCGGCGCCACCGAGGCGTCCCTGAAGGACCGGCTCACCCTCGCCTCCGAGGGCGTGGTGACGGTCGTCGCCATCGTCGACGCCGACACTGGGGCGCTGGCCGAGCCCCCGGACTTCCTGGCCCGCGGCTTCGTCCACGACGAGGACACGTTCGCCTCGGCCGTTCCGGTGATCGAGAAGACCCTGGCCTCGGCGGCCGAGGAGGGGGTGGGGGACGCGCAGCAGCTCGAGCAGCTCATCGCCCGCTCCGTGGCGTCCTGGGCCTTCCGCACCTACCGCCGCAAGCCCCTGATCATCCCCGTCGTCATCGACGCCTGACCGCACCGCACCGCACCGGACCGCACCGGAGGGCGACCGTATGAGCATGCGCTTCGAGGAGATCGACTGGCGCCCCACCCCCATGGGCGACATCAGCCTGCGCCGCCGCCTGGACCCGGTGACCGGCCGGGAGGTGTACGAGGTCAAGCTCGGTGACGAGTTCCTCATGTCCAGCCTCTTCACGGCCGGCGAGACGGAACTGGCCCGCCTCGGCCTGGCCGCGCTCCCGTGGGACGCGGCCGGGCCGGACGCGCCCGGGCTGGACGTGGCCGTGGGCGGGCTCGGTCTCGGCTACACCGCACGGGCCGTCCTGGAGGACCCGCGGGTGCGCTCGCTGGTCGTCGTCGACGCCCTCCCCGACGTCATCCGCTGGCACCAGGAGAAGCTGGTGCCGCTGGGCGAGGCGCTGGTGTCGGATGGACGCTGCCGGCTCGTGCGGGGCGACTTCTTCGAGCGGGCCGCGGGCACCGAGGGGCTGGACCCGCGGCGGCCGGGCGGCCGCCTCCACGCGATCCTGCTGGACGTCGACCACTCGCCGCGCCATGTGCTGCACCCGAGCCACGCCCCGTTCTACGAGGAGGCCGGGCTGCGCGCCCTGTCGGAGCACCTCCACCCCGGCGGTGTCTTCGCCCTGTGGTCCGACGATCCGCCGGACGAGGAGTTCACCGCCGTACTGGGGCGGGTCTTCACCACCGCCGAGGCCCATGTCGTCCGCTTCGACAACCCCTACCGGCCGGGGGAGGAGTCGGCCAACACCGTCTACGTGGCCGGGAAGGGCGCCGGAACGTAGCGGCGGCTGAGCCCTCCTCAGGTCTCCCCCCAGCGGGTGCGCCCTCATCCGCGGGGCGGACACGGTCCGCCGTGGCGGACGAAGCGCGGCCGCCGTGTCCAGGGCCAGCATGTACGTCATGACGACAGCGACCGCCCCTCTCCCCGCTCCCGCACCTGTCTGGGCTCGCCGCGCCGCCCACGCCGTCGCCCTGTGCGCCGTCCCGTCCGGTCTGTGGCGCATCGCCATGGCATCCGGTGTCCATGTGGGCTACAGCGACCAGGTGCTGCGCGACGTCTTCGACATCCCGGGCTGGGGCATCGCGTACGTCGTCGGTCTCTCCGTCCTCACCGAACTGGCCGCTCTGTTCCCGCTGCTGCTCGTCAGCGACCGGTGGAGGCCGCTGCCTCCCAGGATCCTCGCCCCGCTCGCCTGGACCGCCTCGGGCGTCCTGGTCCTGGTGGCGGTGTGGCAACTCGTGGTCGCTCTCACCGTCGAGAGCCGGACGTACATGTCGAGCGGTACGGCACAGACCGTCTGGGGGATCGCTTTCGCCCCGCTGTTCGCGATCCCGGCCCTGATGATCACGGTGACCTGGTCGTACGCGAAGCGGCACCGGACACGGGGACAGGCGTGACCTCCGCCACGTCCTTGACGCGCCGGCCGACACCGTGCCACCGCCTTCCGGTCCGGCGAGCATGGTCGGTGGCCGCGCCGCCCAGCGGTCGGTTCCGGTCACCGTCCTGAGCGGTCGGAGCGCAGGCCGGGACGGAGCACAGGGTCGGCCTTGTTGTTCGCCCGGCGCCGGAGGTGAGAGGCGGCGGCGCCTCGGAACCTACCCTTACGTGAGAATGGATTCGGGATTCGGGCTCGCCACCGGAATCCGCTGACCGACCTCTCGGTCCGGGAGAGAGCCAGGGGGAAGTGGTGCGGGGCCGCGACCGGTCCCCCGATCCGGTCGCGGCCCCGCGGCTGGGAGGGGCGGTCACGCGCCGCAGCAGCCGCCCGCCGGGGCCGTGCCGGTCTGGTCGGTCTGGCCGGTCTGCGCGGCTTCAGCCGTGGCCGGTGCGGCGGCCGTGGCGGCCGTGGCGCTAACGGTGAGCTGGACGAGTTCTGGCGCGGGGGCTGCGCAGCAGCCTCCGCCGTCGCCCTCGGCCGCCTCGGGGGCGTCGAAGAGACCGGCGCCGCCGCACACCCCGGTCTCCGGCAGGGTCAGCTCCACCCGGTCGGCCGACTCCAGATCGTCGGCGAGGGCGGCGACGACCGAGCGGACCTGCTCGTAGCCGGTCATGGCCAGGAAGGTCGGGGCGCGGCCGTAGGACTTCATGCCCACCAGGTACACGCCGGGCTCGGGGTGGGACAGTTCGCGGTGGCCGTGGGGGTAGACGGTGCCGCAGGAGTGGACGTTGGGGTCGATCAGCGGGGCGAGCGCCACCGGTGCCTGGAGTCGCTCGTCCAGACCCAGGCGCAGCTCGGACAGGAAGGACAGGTCGGGGCGGAAGCCGGTGAGGACGATGACCTGGTCCACCGGCTCCAGCCGCCGCCCGTCCTCGCCCGTCAGTACCAGGCACCCGGCGTCGTCGCGCTCGATGGTGTGGGTGCGGAAACCGGTGACGGCGTCGGCGTAACCCTGCTCGACGGCGGCCTTGGCGGCGAGCCCGAGGGCGCCGCGGGCGGGGAGCTGGTCGGCCTGGCCGCCGCCGAAGGTGTTCCCGGAGATGCCCCGGCGCAGGATCCAGGTGGCGTGGGTGCCCTCGCCGCCGTCGGTGCGGGCGAGGTCGGCCAGGTAGGCCAGCGCGGTGAAGGCGGAGGCGCCCGAACCGATCACGGCCGTGCGCTTTCCGGCGTACCGGGCGCGGACGTCCGGGTCGGCGAGGTCGGGGACGCGGTAGGCGATGCGGTCGGCCGCGGCCTGCTCGCCGAGGGCGGGCAGGCCGTCGCCCCCGGCCGGGCCGGGGGCGGTCCAGGTGCCGGAGGCGTCGATGACCGCGCGGGCCAGGGTGCGCTCCTCGCGCCCGTCGGCGTACCGGACGTGCACGGTGAAGGGCTGGTTCTCGCGGTCGGCGTCCACCACGCGGTCGCGCCCGGCGCGGGAGACGCCGGTGACGGTGGCGCCGTAGCGCACCCGCCGGCCGAGGGCGTCGGCCAGCGGCTGGAGGTAGGAGGCGGCCCAGTCGCCGCCGGAGGGGTAGGCCGAGGCGTCGGGCCGGACCCAGCCGGTGGGGGCCAGCAGCTTCTCGGCGGCCGGGTCGATCACCTCGCCCCAGGGGGAGAACAACCGCACGTGGCTCCACTGCCGCACCGCGCTGCCCGCTGCCGGTCCGGCCTCCAGGACCAGTGGCTCGATGCCGCGTTCGGTCAGATGGGCGGCGGCGGCCAGGCCGACGGGACCGGCTCCGATGACGACGACCGGGTACTGCTGGGCACTCATGGCGTTGGCTCCCCACGGGAACGGGCGGCCCGGCGGACCGCTGCTTCGATTTCCGTCGATGTCTGAAGCCTGCCACGCTGAATCGACGAACGTCAAGATAGACGCACATCGAAACAGAAGTCCGGTGCCGTCCGGGCGGCGTGAGGTCAGTCCGTCTGCGGCAGGAACGGGCTCGGGGCCCCGCTCCAGGTCACGCTCAGCGCCTCGCGGGCACGCGTGCAGGCCACGAACAGCAGGCAGCGCTCCCGGAGCAGATCGGCCTCGTGCTGCAACGGGTCCACCTCGCGCGGGGTGATCTCGCGGGCGAACGGCACGGCGCCCTCTCCGGCGCCGATGACGGACACCGCCCGGAACTCCAGCCCCTTCATCGCGTGCATCGTCGCCAGCCGTACCCCCTCGGCCCCC
>NZ_JAKMAY010000349.1:0-5405 GCF_022015835.1 Streptomyces sp. ICN903
GGGTTCGACAGCCTGGTGCAGGCGGCGAGCGGCATCGCCGTGACCGAGGGCGGGCCGGACGGCGGGCCGGGGGTGCTGCCGGCGCAGGCCCTGGACCACGGCACGGGCTATCTGCTGGCCGCCGCCGTGCTGCGTTCGCTCACCGAGCAGCGCGGCGGCGGGGGTTCGCGGCGCGTGCGGCTCGCGCTGGCGCGGACGGCGCACTGGCTGCAGCACGGGTTGGAAGGGGCGAAGGAGCCTCAGGAACCGGAGGAGGTGCGGGAGCCGTACGATCCGGCCGACTGGCTCGACGAGACGGACAGCCCGCTGGGCCGGCTGCGCCACGCCGTCTCCCCCGTGGCCTACGACGGCGGGCCGGAGGGCTGGTCCCGGCCGCCGGGGCGGCCGGGTGCGGACGCGCCGGTGTGGGTGTGAGGGCGCGGGTGTGACGGGGCGTCGGGTCAGTCGTCCCGGTCGTCACGCCTGCGGTCGTGCCCGTGCCCGTGCGTGTGACCGTGCCCGTGGCCGCCCTCCAGGCGCTTGCGCTCCCGGCGCTCCTGGCGCCTGCGCTTGCGCTCGACTCCGACGCCGCCCCAGAAGGCGAAGCCGCTGACCACCACGCGCGGTGCGCCCGGCTCGCCCCGGCCCGCGGCGCTGTGGTCGAAGCCGCCCATGACGCCGATGCCGCGTACGTCGACCTCGGCCTCGTCCGGGACGATCACGTTGATGCCGCCCATGATCGCGAAGCAGCGGATCTCCACCTCGCGGTCCTCGAAGTACGCCTCGCGCAGGTCGATCTCCCCGCCGCCCCAGAAGGCGAAGCCGGTGAAGCGACGGGGAGCGGTCCATGGGCCCTTGCGCACGAAGCCGCCCATGACGGCCACTCCGCTGCGGGATGTGGCGCTGCCGCCGAAGCGGCCGGCCCAGCCGCGGCCGGCGCGGGCGGGCTCGGCCGTCGTGGCCGGTGCGGTGGCCTGGGGCAGGTCCCTGACCAGGGGGGCCAGCTCGCCCTGGGTGCGCGCGGCGTAGGCGGAGTCCAGTCGCTCCTGGAACTCCTCCATGTCGAGGCGCCCCTCGGCCACCGCCTCGCGCAGCACCTCGGCCACGCGTTCCCGGTCGGCGTCGGAGGCCCTCATCTCGGGCAGGTCTTCGGTCATGGCGGCAGGCTACCGGCCGGGCCCGGGCAGGTCGGGCCCGGGCAGGTCGGGCCCGACCGGTCCGCAGGTCCTCAGGCCAGGTCGATGCCGGGGTAGAGCGGGTGTCCGGACAGCAGGTCGGCGGCGCGGTCGGCAACGGACTCGGCGATCTTGGGCTCCAGCAGGTACCGGGCCCTGGAGGGGGCACCGGCCGCGGTGGTGCCCGGTTCGGCGGCGGTGAGGGTGGTGTGGATCAGGTCGGCGACCTCGTCCATCTCGGCCGTTCCCAGGCCGCGCGTGGTCAGGGCCGGGGTGCCGATGCGGATGCCGGAGGTGTACCAGGCGCCGTTGGGGTCGCGCGGCACGGCGTTGCGGTTGGTGACGATGCCGGCGTCCAGCAGCGCGTCCTCGGCCTGGCGGCCGGTGAGGCCGTAGCCGGTGACGTCCACCAGGGCCAGGTGGTTGTCGGTGCCGCCGGTGACCAGTCGTGCGCCTCGGCGCATCAGGCCCTCGGCGAGGGCGGCGGCGTTGTCCACCACCTGCCGGGCGTAGGTGCGGAAGGACGGCTGCCGGGCCTCGGCCAGCGCCACGGCCTTGGCGGCCATGACGTGGGGCAGCGGGCCGCCCAGCACCATGGGGCAGCCGCGGTCCACGTGCTCGGCCAGCGCCTCGTCGCACAGCACCATGCCGCCGCGCGGGCCGCGCAGGGACTTGTGGGTGGTGGTGGTGACGATGTTGGCGTGCGGTACGGGGTCGAAGTCGCCGGTGAAGACCTTGCCGGCGACCAGTCCGGCGAAGTGGGCCATGTCGACCATCAGAGTGGCGCCGACCTCGTCGGCGATCTCCCGCATGATCCGGAAGTTCACCTTCCGCGGGTAGGCGGAGTAGCCGGCGATCAGGATGAGGGGGCGGAACTCGCGGGCGGCGGCGCGCACCGCGTCGTAGTCCAGCAGGCCGGTGGCCGGGTCGGTGCCGTAGCTGCGCTGGGCGAACATCTTGCCGGAGATGTTGGGCCGGAAGCCGTGGGTGAGGTGGCCGCCCGCGTCCAGGGACATGCCCAGCATCCGCTGGTCGCCCAGCGCGCGCCGCAGCTGCGCCCAGTCCTGCTCGGTCAGGTCGTTGACGTGCCGGGCCCCGGCGCGCTCCAGGGCGGGGCTCTCCACGCGCTGGGCCAGGACGGACCAGAAGGCGACGAGGTTGGCGTCGATGCCCGAGTGCGGCTGGACATAGGCGTGGTCGGCGCCGAACAGTTCGCGGGCGTGCTCGGCGGCCAGCGCCTCGACGGTGTCGACGTTGCGGCATCCGGCGTAGAAGCGGCGGCCGACGGTGCCCTCGGCGTACTTGTCGCTGAGCCAGTTGCCCATGGCCAGCAGCACGGCCGGGGAGGCGTAGTTCTCGCTGGCGATCAGCTTGAGGGAGGCGCGCTGGTCGGTGATCTCGGCGCCGATGGCGTCGGCGACGCGCGGCTCGACGGCGCGGATCACGTCCAGGGCGCTGTTGAAGGCGGTCGACGCGGTCGATGCTGCGGCGGCGGTGTCGGCGGTGCTCGCCGTGTCCCGGGGGGTGCGCGGGTCGGGTGCGGTGGCCATGGGCCCCTCCTTGACGTCCTCGAAGACGGTGCGGGCGGCCCAGGCGCGCGGCTCTTCGGCGCGGCGGGCTCATGCGCCCGGTGCGCGGGCCGCTCCCCGATGGTCGATCCCATCCCTACGCGCCAGTCACGGCCCGCCCGGAGCCTAGCACTCGCGGACGGCCCCGCCCTGGGGCACGGTGGAGAAGAGAACCGATCGCCCCACCCTTCGCAGGAGGCACCATGACCGACCACGTCTACCGGGTGACCGAGATCGTCGGCACCTCGCACGAGGGCGTCGACCAGGCGATCCGCAACGGGCTCGCGCGGGCCTCGGAGACGCTGCGGCACCTGGACTGGTTCGAGGTGACGCAGGTCCGCGGCAACATCTCGGAGGGCCAGGTGGAGCACTACCAGGTGGGGCTGAAGATCGGGTTCCGCCTGGACGGCGAGGAGTAGGACCGCCCCGGCGCACGTCCGCCGGGGTGCCCCTTGCGCCCGGTTCACCCGTCCTGCCGGGGCGGGAGGGATAGGAACGCCGTCGTGTGGCACTCGGACGCCCGGAAGGATGTCCCCTATCGCCTTCCGGGCGATACGGCCGTTCCCGGAGGAACGCAGCATGCCCACGGCAGCCACCAACAGCCAGGTCACGATCACCGACTCCCCGGCCCACGGCCGGTTCGAGGCCAGGATCGGCTCGACCCTCACCGGCTTCACCGACTACGTGCGCGATGACGATCTGGTGACCTATCCGCGGGTGGTGGTGTCCCGGCCCTTCCTGGGCCGGGGCATCGGCGACCGACTGGTGCGCACCGCGCTGGACGACGCGCGGCGGCGCGGCCTGCGGGTCCGGCCTGCCTGCTCCTTCGTCGAGCAGTGGATCGTCATGCACCCCGAGTACCGGGACCTCGTCGTGGAGGAGGCCGGGGAGGGCGGCCCCGGCTCCGGTTCCGGCGGTGCGGGACGGGTCGGCGGATAGCCCGTCCGGGCGCGTCGCGCCGGCCCGGGCCCGTGTCCGGGGCCCGTGCTCCTACCGCCTGCCGGCCTTCTTCCTCTGCAGCGCCAGCCGCCGCTTGCGCAGTTCGGCCTGGCGCCGCCGGCTCTCGGCGCGCGCCCTGGCCCGCTCCCGCGCCTCGGGATCCCGGGGCCTGGTGTGGCGCGTCTTCAGCAGGCCCCAGAAAAGGAACGCCATGAGCAGCAGCCCGAACACGCCGAAGGCGCCGGCCGCCGCCGGCGGGAGCTCCTGGAAGTCGATGTCCCAGTACCTGATGTAGTCCCTGCTGTGGTACACGGCCCCTCCGCCCCCTCTGCCCGCACAGGAGGTCCACACCCTACGCCCCTGCCCTGCCCGGACCGGCCCCGAAGGGGACGGTCCGGGCAGGGCAGGGGGTGGCTGGGTCAGGGCGTGTTCCACTTCTGGTTGGCATTGCCCGAGCAGGTCCAGATCTGCGTCTTCGTGCCGTTGGCGGAGTTGTTGTCCCTCACGTCCAGGCACTTGTCGGCGTTCGGGTTGACGATGTCCCGGGCCCCGGTGACGACCCACTGCTGGGCGGCCGTGCCGTTGCAGTCCCAGATCTGGACGGGGGTGCCGTCGGCCGTGCCCGCGCCGGAGACGTCCAGGCACTTGCCGAGCGCCCGTATGGTGCCGTCCGTTCCGACGGTCCACTGCTGGGCGGCGTTGCCGTTGCAGTCGTGGATCTGCACCGGGGTGCCGTTGGCGGTGTCCGCCCAGGCCACGTCCAGGCACTTGCCCGCCAGACCGGTGATGGTGCCGGTGCGCCCGCCGCCACCGCCGCTGTCGCCGCCGCTGGTGACGCGGACGTAGTCGACGACGAGTTTCTGCGGGAAGACGGTGCTCGAGTCCGGCAGGCCCGGCCAGTCGCCGCCCACCGCGAGGTTGAGGATCAGGAAGAACGGCTTGTCGAACACCCACCGGTCGCCGCCCAGGTCGGCCGGGGTGCGGCGCTGGTAGACCTGGCCGTCGACCGACCAGGTGATGGAGTTCGGGGACCAGTCGACGGCGAAGGTGTGGAAGTCGTCGGCGAACGCCCGGCCGCCGGGGAGGGTGTAGCCGGCGCCGATGCCCTCACCGCCGGAGTAGCCGGGGCCGTGCAGGGTGCCGTGCACGGTGCCGGGTTCGTATCCGACGTTCTCCATGATGTCGATCTCGCCGCTGTTGGGCCATCCGACGCTGCCGATGTCGTGGCCGAGCATCCAGAACGCCGGCCACATGCCCTGGCCGCGCGGGAGCTTCATCCGGGCCTCGATGTGGCCGTAGGTGGTGGTGAACTTCCCGGCGGTGTTCATCCGGGCCGAGGTGTACTCGCAACGGCCGTACCAGCACTGGTAGCTGCCCGGGTTCTCCTTGCGGGCGGTGATGACCAGGTTGCCGTTGCCGTCGAGCGCGGCGTTGGCGTTGCCCGGGGTGTAGTACTGCCGCTCGTGGTTGTTTCCGCTGTTGTCACCGGTCTCCAGCTGCCATCTGCGGCTGTCGACCGCCGATCCGGCGGGCCCGTCGAAGTTCTCCTCGAACAGCACGGCCGCCGGGGCCGCTTCGGCCTCCTGGACGGCCTTCTGTGCGGTCTCGCCCGCAGGGCCGGCGGCCGCGGTGCCGGTGATCGCCAGGGTCGCGGCCAGTGTCAGCAGCACCGCCGCCGATGCCCGGCGGCGGGAGCGGCGGCGCCGGGGCTTCTCGCCGCGGGGAGGGTCGTGGGGGGCATGAG
>NZ_JAKMAY010000035.1:0-29437 GCF_022015835.1 Streptomyces sp. ICN903
ATGCGTGCCGATCACTCCCTCCCCCCGGCCGTCGCTCCGGCGGACGCCGGCCTCCCCGCCGCCCCCGGCCTTCCGACCGCGGGCTACGCGTGCGGGGCGGCCCTGGGGTACCTCCTCGACCTGATCGCCGGCGATCCGCGC
This sequence comes from Streptomyces sp. ICN903, assembly GCF_022015835.1. Classification (NCBI taxonomy): domain Bacteria; kingdom Bacillati; phylum Actinomycetota; class Actinomycetes; order Kitasatosporales; family Streptomycetaceae; genus Streptomyces; species Streptomyces sp. ICN903. The sequence continues at coordinate 142 of NZ_JAKMAY010000035.1, forward strand.
CGCGCGCACCCCGTCGCCGCCTTCGGGCGCGCGGCCGCGGCCGCCGAGCGCCTGCTGTGGCGCGACCACCGCGGCGCGGGCGCGCTGTACACCGCCGTGTGCGCGGGCGGCGCCGCGGCCGCCGCGGCGGCGCTGGACCGTGCGGTGCGCCGCTCCCCCGCCGCCCGTACCGCCCTCACGGCCACCGCCGTCTGGGCGGTGGTCGGCGGTACGACGCTGGCGCGCGAGGCCCGCGAGATCGCCGCCGCGCTGGAGGCGGGCGATCTGGAGGCGGCCCGCGCCCGGCTGCCGCACCTGTGCGGACGCGACCCGCAGGCGCTGGACGCCGAGGGCATCGCCCGGGCGGTGGTCGAATCCGTCGCCGAGAACACCTCCGACGCCGTGGTGGGCGCCCTGGTGTGGGGCGCGGCCGCCGGTGTGCCGGGGCTGGCGGGCTTCCGGGCCGTCAACACCCTGGACGCGATGGTCGGCCACCGCTCACCGCGCCATCTGCGCTTCGGCTGGGCCTCGGCGCGGCTGGACGACGTGGCGGGGTGGCCCGGCGCCCGGCTGACCGCGCTGCTGGCGGCGCTGGCCGGCCCCGACCCGCGCGGCGCGCTGCGCGCCTGGCGCGCGGACGCCCACCGCCATCCCAGCCCCAACGCCGGTGTGGTCGAGGCGGCGTTCGCGGGCGCGCTGGGTCTGCGGCTGGGCGGGACTCTGTCGTACGGCGGGCGCGTCGAGCACCGGCCGGTCCTGGGTGCCGGCGGCCGCCCGGTGCGGGTGGAGGACATCGAGCGCGCGGTGCGGCTCTCACGCCGGGTGTGCGCGCTGGCACTGGCGGTCTGCGGCGCCGCCGGGGCGCTGCGGGAGACCCGCTCCGTACGGCCGGGGAAGCGGCTGCGGGGGCGGCGGACATCGGGGGGCGGACTGTGACGGGCGGCGGACTGCTGATCGCGGGAACGACCTCGGACGCGGGCAAGAGCGTGGTCACGGCGGGCATCTGCCGCTGGCTGGCCCGCAGGGGTGTGAAGGTGGCGCCGTTCAAGGCGCAGAACATGTCGCTGAACTCCTTCGTGACGCGCGAGGGCGCCGAGATCGGCCGCGCCCAGGCCATGCAGGCCGCCGCGGCCGGTGTGGAGCCGAGCGCGCTGATGAACCCCGTGCTGCTCAAACCGGGCGGCGACCGCTCCAGCCAGGTGGTGCTGCTGGGCAGGCCGGTGGGCGAGATGAGCGCGCGCGGTTACTTCGGGAACCCCGGAGTGCCGCCGTCCCCCGGCGGGGCGCGGCGCGCGGGGCGGCGGGAGGAGCTGCTGGAGACGGTCACCGACTGCCTGGCCGAACTGCGCCGCACCCACGACGCGGTGATCTGCGAGGGAGCCGGCAGCCCGGCCGAGATCAACCTGCGGCGCACCGACATCGTCAACATGGGCCTGGCGCGCGCCGCCCGGCTTCCGGTCGTGGTGGTGGGCGACATCGACCGCGGCGGGGTCTTCGCCTCCCTCTTCGGCACCACCGCCCTGCTGGCGCCCGGGGACCAGGCGCTGGTGGCGGGCTATCTGGTCAACAAGTTCCGCGGTGACGTCGCGCTCCTCGAACCCGGTCTGGAGATGCTGCGCGGCCTGACCGGCCGGCCGGTGCTGGGAGTCCTGCCCTACGCGCACGGGCTGGGCATCGACGAGGAGGACGGACTGCGGCTGTCGCTGCGCGGAGGGGTGCGCGAGTCGGCCGTCGCGCCGCCGCACGGCCGCGACGTGCTGCGCATCGCGGTGGTGCCCGTGCCGCTGATGTCGAACTTCACGGACGTGGACGCGCTGGCGGCCGAGCCGGGGGTGGTGGTGCGGTTCACCGACCGGCCCGAGGAACTGGCCGACGCCGATCTGGCGATCGTGCCGGGCACCCGCGGCACCGTGCGGGCGCTGGCCTGGCTGCGCGAGCGCGGCCTGGCCGGCGCGCTGGCCCGCCGGGCGGCCGAGGGCCGCCCGGTACTGGGGATCTGCGGCGGCTTCCAGCTGCTGGGCGAGCGGATCGAGGACGAGGTGGAGTCGCGCGCCGGAACGGTCGACGGCCTGGGCCTGCTGCCGGTGCGGGTGCGCTTCGAGGCGGAGAAGACCCTGGCCCGGCCGGTGGGCGAGGCGCTGGGCGAGCGGGTGGAGGGCTACGAGATCCACCACGGCGTGGCCGAGGTGGCCGGCGGCGACGAGCCGTTCCTGGACGGCTGCCGCACCGGCTCGGTGTGGGGCACGCACTGGCACGGCTCGCTGGAGAGCGACGGCTTCCGGCGTGCCTTCCTGCGGCGGGTGGCCGCCGACGCGGGGCGGGCGTTCGTCCCCGCTCCGGACACCTCCTTCGCCGCGCTGCGCGAGGAGCAGCTGGACCGGCTGGGCGATCTGGTGGAGGAGCACGCCGACACCGCCGCCCTGCTGCGGCTGATCGAGGACGGCGCGCCCGCGGGCCTGCCGTTCGTACCGCCGGGTGCGCCGTGAGCGGGGCGAGCGGGACGGACAGGGCGAACGAGACGGACGAGACGACCGGTGCGACCGGTGCGACCGGAAGGACCGACACGGCCGATGCGAAGGACGTACGAACCGATGGGAGCTCGATGAGCACGGTACTGCTGCTGTCCACCGCCGACACCGACCTGCTGGCGGCCCGCGCCTCCGGCGCCCCGTACCGCATCGCCAACCCGGCGCGCGTCGACGTCGCCGGGGAGCTGCCCGCGCTCGTGGAGGGCGCGGACATCGCCGTCGTACGCCTGCTGGGCGGCCGGCGTGCCTGGGAGGACGGGCTGGCGGCGCTGCGTGCCACCGGGATCCCGACGGTGCTGCTGGGCGGCGAGTCCGTCCCGGACGCGGAGCTGATGGCCGCCTCCACCGTCCCGGCCGGTGTGGTCGCCGAGGCGCTGAGGTATCTGGTGGCGGGCGGGCCGGAGAACCTGGCGGAGCTGGTGCGCTTCCTGTCCGACACCGTGCTGCTGACCGGCCACGGCTTCGACGGACCGCGCCCGATGCCCGAGTACGGCGTGCGCGGCGACCGGGGGCACGACCCGTCCCGGCCGACGGTGGGCGTGCTGTTCTACCGGGCCCACGAGCTGTCGGGGAACACCGCCTTCGTCGACACGCTGTGCGACGCGATCGAGGAGCGCGGCGCCAACGCCCTGCCGGTGTACTGCGGTTCGCTCAGGAGTGCCGACCCCGGCCTGTACGAACTGCTGGGCCGCGCCGACGCGCTGGTCGCCACCGTGCTCGCCGCCGGCGGCGCCCACGCGGCGGACGCGAGCGCGGGCGGCGACGACGAGACCTGGGACGTCGGCGCGCTGGCCGAGCTGGACGTCCCCGTGGTCCAGGGCCTGTGCCTGACCGGCTCCCGCGCCGTCTGGGAGGCCTCGGACGCCGCCCTGTCGCCGATGGACGCGGCGATGCAGGTGGCGATCCCGGAGTTCGACGGGCGGCTGGTCACCGTGCCCTTCTCCTTCAAGGAGGACGGCCCCGACGGGGTGCCCGTCTACGTCGCCGACCCCGAGCGGGCCCGCCGGGTGGCCGGGATCGCGGTGCGGCACGCCGCCCTGCGCCGCAAGCCGAACGCGGACAAGCGGATCGCCCTGGTCTTCACCGCCTACCCCACCAAGCACTCGCGCGTCGGCAACGCCGTGGGCCTGGACACCCCGGCCTCGGCCGTGGGACTGCTGCGCGCCCTGCGCGAGGCCGGCTACGACACCGGCGAACTGCCCGAGACCGGCGACGAGCTGATCCACCGGCTGATCGCGGCGGGCGGCCACGACGTGGAGTGGCTGACCGAGGAGCAACTGGCCGCCGCGCCCGCCCGGGTGCCCCTGGCCGACTACCGGCGGTGGTTCGCCGCGCTCGACCCGGGGCTGCGCGAGGCCATGCGCGAGCACTGGGGCGAGCCGCCGGGCTCGCTGTACGTGGACGGCGAGGGCTCCGGCGCCGAGATCGTGCTGGCCTCGCTGCGGTTCGGCAACGTGGTGGTGATGATCCAGCCGCCGCGCGGCTTCGGCGAGAACCCCATCGCGATCTACCACGACCCCGACCTGCCGCCCTCCCACCACTACCTGGCCGCCTACCGCTGGATGGAGGCCCCGCCGGAACAGGGCGGCTTCGGCGCCGACGCCGTGGTGCACATGGGCAAGCACGGCACGATGGAGTGGCTGCCGGGCAAGGGCCTGGGCCTGTCGGCCGGCTGCGCCCCGGACGCGGTGCTGGGCGATCTGCCGCTGGTCTACCCGTTCATCGTCAACGACCCCGGCGAGGGCACCCAGGCCAAGCGCCGCGGCCACGCCACGGTCGTCGACCACCTGGTGCCGCCGATGGCGCGCGCCGACTCCTACGGCGACCTGGCCAAACTGGAGCAGTTGCTGGACGAGTACGCGCTGGTGAGCGATCTGGACCCGGCCAAGGCCCCGGCCGTGCGCAGCCAGATCTGGACGCTGGTGCGGGCCGCCGAGCTCCACCACGACCTGCGCGTGGAGGAGCAACCGGACGAGGACGAGTTCGACGAGTTCGTCATGCACATCGACGGCTGGCTGTGCGAGATCAAGGATGTGCAGATCCGCGACGGCCTGCATGTGCTGGGCGGCGGTCCGGTGGGCGAGCCGCGCGTCAACCTGGTGCTGGCGGTGCTGCGTTCGGCCCAGGTGTGGGGCGGGGTCGGCGGCGCGCTGCCGGGCTTGCGGGCGGTGCTGGCCGAGCACGTGGGACTGGTGGAGTCCGAGCTGCTGGCCGAGCCGGGGACCCGTATCGAGGTGCCCGGGGCCCTGACCGCGCTCGCGGACGGTCCTTCCCGTACCGCCGCCGACGCGGTGGACCTGCTGGAGCACCTGGCGCGGCGGCTGGTGGAGTCGATGGAGGCCCGCGGCTGGGCGCGCGAGGCGGCCCCGGAGGTGGTCCGCGACGTGCTGGACGCCGAACTGCCGGGCGCCGTGCGCGTCCTGGAGTTCGCCGCGGACGAGGTCGTGCCCCGGCTGGAGCGCACCACCGACGAGATCGGCAACGTGCTGCACGCGCTGGACGGCGGCTACGTGCCCGCCGGCCCCTCCGGCTCGCCCACCCGCGGCCTGGTCAACGTGCTGCCCACGGGACGGAACTTCTACTCCGTGGATCCCAAGGCGATCCCGTCCAGGCTGTCGTGGGACGTCGGCAGCGCGCTGGCGGACTCCCTGCTGGCCCGGCACCTGGCCGACCACGGCGAGTACCCAAGGTCGGTGGGCCTGACGGTGTGGGGCACCTCCTGCATGCGCACCCAGGGCGACGACATCGCGGAGATCCTGGCGCTGCTGGGCTGCCGCCCGGTGTGGGACGACGCCTCCCGGCGGGTGACGGGCTTCGAGATCGTGCCCCTGGCGGAGCTGGGCCGGCCGCGCATCGACGTCACCGTCCGCATCTCCGGCTTCTTCCGGGACGCCTTCCCGCACGTGGTGGCCCTGGTGGACGACGCGGTGCGGGCGGTGGCGGAGCTGGACGAACCCGCCGAGTCCAACCACGTACGCGCCCACGCCGACGAGGACACCGCCGCACACGGCGACCGGCGCAGGGCCACGGCGAGGATCTTCGGCTCCAAGCCGGGCGCGTACGGCGCCGGGCTGCTGCCGCTGATCGACGCCCGCAACTGGCGCTCGGACGCGGACCTGGCCGAGGTGTACGCGGTCTGGGGCGGCTACGCGTACGGGCGCGGGCTGGACGGCCGCCCGGCACGCGGCGACATGGAGACGGCGTTCCGCCGCATCCAGGTGGCGGCCAAGAACGTCGACACCCGCGAGCACGACATCGCCGACGCCGACGACTACTTCCAGTACCACGGCGGCATGGTGGCCATGGTGCGCCACCTGACCGGGGAGTCCCCCGAGGCGTACGTGGGCGACTCGGCCGTCCCCGACCAGGTGCGTACGCGGACGCTGGGCGAGGAGACCCACCGGGTCTTCCGGGCGCGGGTGGTCAACCCGCGCTGGATGGCGGCGATGCGACGGCACGGTTACAAGGGCGCCTTCGAGATGGCCGCCACCGTCGACTACCTCTTCGGCTACGACGCGACGGCCGGGGTCGTGGACGACTGGATGTACCGGCGGCTCGCGGCCGAGTACGTCTTCGACGAGACCAACCAGGAGTTCATGAAGCGCTCCAACCCGTGGGCGCTGCGGGGTGTGACCGAGCGGCTGCTGGAGGCCGCCGACCGCGGGCTGTGGGCCGAGCCGGAAGCGGAGACCCTGGAGCGGCTGCGCGAGATCTACCTCGAACTCGAGGGCGACCTGGAGAGCGGTTCCGACGATCTGGAGGGCGACGCGTGACCACCACCGCGAACACGACCACGGCGACCACCGCGACCGCCGCGGCGGCCACCGCCGCCTATCCGTTCACCGCCATCGTCGGCATGGACGACCTGCGGCTGGCGCTGCTGCTGAACGCGGTCTCGCCGGCCGTCGGCGGCGTCCTGGTGCGCGGCGAGAAGGGCACGGCCAAGTCCACGGCCGTGCGGGCCCTGGCGGCGCTGATGCCGCCGGTGGAGACCGTGCCCGGCTGCCGCTTCTCCTGCGATCCGGGCCGCCCCGACCCGGCCTGCCCGGACGGGCCGCACGGGCCGGGGCCGGGCGAGAGCCGGCCGGCCCGGATGGTGGAGCTGCCGGTGGGCGCCTCCGAGGACCGGCTCGTCGGATCGCTGGACATCGAACGGGCCCTGTCCGAGGGGGTGAAGGCCTTCGAGCCGGGGCTGCTGGCGCAGGCCCACCGGGGCGTCCTCTACGTGGACGAGGTCAACCTGCTGCAGGACTTCCTCATCGACTCGCTCCTGGACGCCGCCGCGATGGGCGTGGTCCACATCGAGCGCGAGGGCGTCTCCGTGCGGCACTCCTCCCGCTTCCTGCTGGTGGGGACGATGAACCCCGAGGAGGGCGAGCTGCGCCCGCAGCTGCTGGACCGCTTCGGCCTGACCGTGGAGGTGGCCGCCTCCCGGGAGACCGGCGAGCGGATGGAGGTCGTGCGGCGGCGCCTGGCCTACGAGGAGGATCCGGCGGCCTTCGCCGCCCGCTGGGCCGGCGAGGAGAGCGGGCTGCGGGAGCGGATCGCGGCCGCGCGGGCGCTGCTGCCCAGGGTGCGGCTGGGCGACACCGCGCTGCGGCAGATCGCCGCCACCTGCGCGGCCTTCGAGGTGGACGGGATGCGGGCCGACATCGTGATGGCGCGTACCGCCACCGCGCTGGCGGCCTGGGCGGGGCGCACCGATGTGGCGGCCGAGGACGTACGGCGGGCGGCGCTGCTGGCCCTGCCGCACCGCAGGCGCCGCAACCCCTTCGACGCGCCCGGTCTGGACGAGGAAAAGCTGGACGAGACGCTGCGGCGGAACGGCGGTGCGGGGGACGGCGGTTCGGACGGCGGCCCGGACGACGAGCCGGACCCGGACGGGCCGGACGGCGGCCCCGGCGGCGGGGACGGCGGCGGTCAGCCGCCCCAGGAGGGCCCGCGAGGACCGGCCGACGCATCCGAGTCCTCCGAACCCTCCCTCCCGGGGCAATCACGCGGCGAGGAGGACACCGGACCGGAGCAGGGCGGCGGACAGGGCGGCGGCGAGCAGGCCCCCGCCCGCGCCGGCGAGCCGTTCCGCGCCCGCGCGCTGCACGTACCGGGTGTGGGCGAGGGCGCGGCGGGACGGCGCTCGCGCGCCCGGACCGCGCAGGGGCGCACCACCGGCGCCCGCCGGCCGCAGGGCGCGCTGTCCCGGCTGCACCTGGCCGCGACCGTACGGGCCGCCGCCCCGCACCAGCGGGCCCGGGGCCGCTCCGGGCCCGGGCTGCTGGTACGCCGGGAGGACCTGCGCGAGGCGGTGCGCGAGGGCCGGGAGTCCAACCTCGTGCTGTTCGTCGTGGACGCCTCCGGCTCGATGGCCGCGCGGCGGCGGATGGGCGCGGTCAAGGGCGCGGTGCTGTCGCTGCTGCTGGACGCCTACCAGCGCCGCGACAAGGTCGGCCTGGTCTCCTTCCGCGGTTCGGGCGCCGAGGTGGCCCTGCCCCCGACCTCGTCGGTGGAGGCCGCCGCGGCGCGTCTGGAGTCGCTGCCGACCGGCGGCCGCACCCCGCTGGCCGCCGGGCTGCTGAAGGCCCGCGACGTACTGCGGACCGAGCGGCTGCGCGACCCCTCGCGGCGTCCTCTGCTGGTCGCCGTCACCGACGGGCGGGCGACGGGCGGCCCGCAGCCGGTGGTGCGCGCCCGGCAGGCCGCCCGGCTGCTGGCCGCCGACGGCACCGCCTCGGTGGTGGTCGACTGCGAGTCCGGGCCGGTGCGGCTCGGGCTGGCCGGCGCGCTCGCCGCCGAACTGGGCGGCCCCGCCGTCACGCTGGAGGAGCTGCGCGCCGACACCGTCACCGGGCTCGTCCGCTCCCTGCAGACCCCCGGCCGCACTCACAGGATCACCCGCGAGAACACCGACAGGAGGGCCGCGTAGTGCCGAAAGGACAGCCGAGTGTCGTCCCCGACGACGGTCTCACCACGCGCCAGCGCCGCAACCGCCCGCTGCTGGCGGTCCACACGGGCACCGGCAAGGGCAAGTCGACGGCAGCCTTCGGGCTGGCGCTGCGCGCCTGGAACCAGGGCTGGCCGATCGGGGTGTTCCAGTTCGTGAAGTCCGCCAAGTGGCGGGTCGGCGAGGAGCGGGCGCTGCGCGTGCTGGGCGCGAGCGGCGAGGGCGGCACCGTGGCCTGGCACAAGATGGGCGAGGGCTGGTCGTGGGTGCAGCGCGGCATCGAGTCCTCCGAGGAGGCGGCGCGCGAGGGCTGGGAGCAGGTCAAGCGCGATCTGGCGGCCGAGACCTACCGGCTGTACGTGCTGGACGAGTTCGCCTACCCGATGCACTGGGGCTGGGTGGACACCGGCGAGGTGGTCGAGGTGCTGCGGACCCGTCCCGGCGTCCAGCACGTGGTGATCACCGGGCGGAACGCTCCGGAGGAACTGATCGGCGCCGCCGACCTGGTGACGGAGATGACCAAGGTCAAGCACCCGATGGACGCCGGCCAGAAGGGCCAGCGGGGCATCGAGTGGTGATCGGACCGTGAGTACCGCGCTTCCCCGGCTGGTCGTGGCCGCGCCCGCCTCGGGCAGCGGCAAGACCACCGTCGCCACCGGTCTGATGGCCGCCTTCGCGGCGGCCGGGCTGGAGGTCTCCCCGCACAAGGTGGGCCCGGACTACATCGACCCGGGCTACCACGCGCTGGCCACCGGCAGGCCCGGCCGCAACCTCGACGCGTACCTGTGCGGCCCGGACCTGGTCGCACCGCTGTTCCTGCACGGGGCGGCCGGTGCGGACGTGGCCGTGGTCGAGGGCGTGATGGGGCTGTACGACGGGGCCGCGGGTCTCGGTGAGCTCTCCTCCACCGCGCAGGTGGCCAAGCTGCTGCGGGCGCCGGTGGTGCTGGTGGTGGACGCCTCCTCCCAGTCTCGTTCGGTGGCGGCGCTGGTGCACGGCTTCGCGTCCTGGGATCCGCAGGTCCGCGTCGCGGGGGTGATCCTCAACAAGGTGGCCTCCGACCGCCACGAGGAGCTGCTGCGCGAGGCGCTGGACGCCTGCGGGGTGCCGGTGCTGGGCGTGCTGCGCCGGGCGCCGCTGGTGCACACCCCCTCGCGCCATCTGGGCCTGGTGCCGGTGGCCGAGCGGCGGGCGGAGGCGACCGGGGCGGTGGCGGAGCTGGCGGAGCGGGTGCGGTCCGGCTGCGACCTGAAGGCGCTGCTCGCCCTGGCGCACTCCGCGCCGCCGCTGCCCCAGGAGCCGTGGGCGCCGCCCGTGCCCGCGAGCCGGCCGCACGGGCGCCCGGTGGTGGCCGTCGCGGGCGGGGCCGCCTTCACCTTCTCCTACGCCGAGCACACCGAGCTGCTGCGGGCGGCGGGCGCGGACGTGGCCGTCTTCGACCCGCTGCGGGACACCACGCTGCCGCCGGGCACGGCCGGGCTGGTCCTGGGCGGCGGGTTCCCGGAGGTGTACGCGCCGGAGCTGTCGGCGAACGAGCCGCTGCGCCGGGCGGTGGCGGAGCTGGCCGCCTCGGGGGCGCCGGTCGCCGCCGAGTGCGCCGGACTGCTTTATCTGGCAAGGGAGTTGGACGGCATGCCGATGTGCGGGGTGCTTGACGTCGCCGCCCGGATGACCGACCGGCTCACCCTCGGCTACCGCGAGGCGGTGGCGGTCGGCGACAGCGTCCTGGCCGCCGCGGGGACGCGGATGCGCGGCCACGAGTTCCACCGCACCGCGGTGGACCCCGGGGCCGGGGGGCCGCGGGCCGGGAAGCCGGAGGCCGGTGCCGCGCCGGCATGGGGGCTGACCTCGCACGGCTCCCGGCCCGGGCGCCGGGTCGAGGGCTTTGTGAGGAACGGCGTACATGCCTCGTATCTGCATGTGCACTGGGCCGCCGAGCCGTCCGTGGCCCGGCGTTTCGTCGGAAGCTGTGTCGAAGGGTGTGCGACGTGAACGGTAGCGGCGACGAGGTGCGGGAGACCGGCGGGCCACGGCTCGTCGGCGTCGGGGTGGGCCCCGGCGACCCGGACCTGGTGACGGTCAAGGGCGTCAAGGCGCTGCGCTCGGCGGACGTGGTGGTGGTGCCCGTGATGGAGGGCAGCGGTACGGGACGCGCCGAGGCCACCGTCCTGCACTACGTGTCGCGCGAGCGGATCGTGCGGGTGGTCTTCGCGCTCAACGAGCGTGAGGACCGCACCCGCCGGGAGGCGGCGTGGGACGCGGCGGGCGAACGCGTCGCCGGGCTGCTGCGCGCCCACGGCTCGGTGGCGTTCGCGACCATCGGCGACCCGAACGTCTACTCCACCTTCACCTATCTCGCCCAGACCGTCGGCGCCCTGGTGCCGGAGGTGGTCGTGGAGACCGTGCCGGGCATCACCGCGATGCAGGATCTGGCCGCGCGCGGCGGGGCGGTGCTCACCGAGGGGACGGAGCCGCTGACGCTGGTGCCGGTGACGGCCGGGACGGCGGTGCTCCGGCAGGCCCTGGAGGGGCCGGGGACGGTGGTGGCCTACAAGTTCGGGCGGCGGGCGCGCGAGGTCGCCGCCGCGCTGCGCGCCACGGGCCGTACCGAGGGCGCGGTGTGGGGCTCGGCGCTGGGGCTGCCGCAGGAGTCGATCCGCCCGGCGGCCGACCTGGAGGCCGCCCCGGGGACCGGCCCGGCCGCCGGGGACACCGAACTCCCCTACCTGTCCACGCTCATCGCCCCCGCCCGCAGGGAGAACCGAGGAGGCAAGCTGTGACCGCCGCAGACGCAGCCGCAAACGCCGGCACAACCGCTGCCACGACCGCCGTCACGACCGCCGAGGCGGCCGGAGCCGAACGGACCGCCGGGAGGACCTCGAAGGACTCCGGGAAGGTGACCATCGTGGGCGCCGGACCCGGCGCCGCCGATCTGCTCACCTTCCGCGCCGCCCGCGCCATCGCCGAGGCCGACATCGTGGTGTGGGCGGCCAGCCTGGTGCGCGAGGAGGTCCTCGAACACGCCCGTGAGGACGCGGAGATCCTGGACTCGGCCTCGATGTCCCTGGAGGACGTGATCGCCGTCTACGAGCGCGCGGCCCGCGAGGGGCTCAAGGTGGCGCGCGTCCACTCCGGCGATCCGGCGCTGTGGGGCGGCACCCAGGAGCAGGTGGACCGCTGCGCGGAGCTGGGCGTCGAGGTGGAGATCGTCCCCGGGGTGTCGTCGTTCTCGGCGGTGGCGGCCATCGCGGGGCGGGAGCTGACGATCCCGGAGGTCGCCCAGTCGGTGATCCTCACCCGGCTCGGCGGCGGCAAGACGCCGATGCCGCCGGGCGAGGAGGTGCGGGAGTTCGCCCGGCACGGCACGACCATGGCGGTCTTCCTGTCGGCGGCGCGCTCCGGGCAGCTGGCGGTGGAGCTGCTGGAGGGCGGTTATCCGACCGACACCCCGGTGGTGATCGCCCACCAGGCGACCTGGCCGGAGGAGCTGGTGCTGCGCTGCACGGTGGGAACCCTGGAGGAGACCGTCAAGGAGCACCGGCTGTGGAAGCACACGCTGTTCCTCGTCGGCCCCGCGCTGTCCGCCTCCGGCACGCGCTCGCACCTGTACCACCCCGGGCACTTCCACGGGCACCGCCGTGCGCGGCCGGAGGCCCGCCGGGCGCTGCGCGCGGCCCGCGAGACCCGGGAGGCCCGGGGTGCCCGGGAGGTTCGCGGGCAGGCCGAGGAGCAGGCCGCCGGGCAGAGCACCGGGCCGGCCGGCCGGGAGGCGGCGGGCCGTGGCTGAGGAGCCGGAGCACGGGCCCGCCCGGGGACCGAAGCTGCGGGAGCCGGACCTGCCGCGTACCGCCAAGCAGCGGCCGAAGGCGCTGCGCACCGGCTGGACGACCGGCACCTGCGCCTCGGCGGCGGCCCGCGCCGCCGCGCTGCACCTGGTCACGGGGGAGCCCCAGCCGTGGGTGGAGGTCGCGCTGCCCTCGGGGCGGCGGGTGACCTTCGCCGTGGAGAGCTCGGCCGAGCTGCGGCCGGGCCGCACCGAGGCGGTGGTGGTCAAGGACGCGGGCGACGACCCGGACGTCACCCACGGCTCGCGTCTGACCGCCACGGTGAGCTGGCGCAGCGAGCCGGGCATCGAGCTGCACGGCGGCGTCGGCGTCGGCGTCGTCACCCGGCCCGGGCTCGGCCTGGAGGTGGGCGGCCCGGCGATCAACCCGGTGCCCCGCGCCATGATCAGCCAGGCGGTGGGCGAGGTCGTCGACACCGGGGAGCGCGGCGTGGACGTCACCATCAGCGTGCCCGACGGGGAGAAGCGCGCCCGCAGGACCACCAACGCCCGGCTCGGCATCCTCGGCGGCATCTCCATCCTGGGGACGACCGGGATCGTCCGGCCCTTCTCGACGGCCTCCTGGCGGGCGAGCGTGGAGCAGGCCGTGTCGGTGGCCGCCGCGCAGGGCGTCCCGGCCGTGGCGCTGTGCACCGGCGGGCGCACCGAGAAGGGCGCCATGGAACTGCTGCCCGGACTGCCCCCGGTGTCCTTCATCGAGGTCGGCGACTTCACGGGCGCCGCCCTGCGGCGGGCGGTGGAGCACGGTGTGGGCCGGGTGGTGTTCGTCGGCATGGTGGGGAAGCTGACCAAGCTGGCCTCCGGGGTGCTGATGACGCACTACACGCGGTCGAAGGTGGACACCTCCGTCCTGGCCGACATCACCCGCGCGGTGGGCGGCGCGGAAGCGCTGGCGGCCGAGGTCGCGGCGGCGAACACCGCCCGCCACGCGTACGAGCTGTGGGACGCGGCGGGACTGCTGCAGTCGGCCGCGCCGGAGCTGTGCCGCCGGGTGGTGGACGTACTGGAGCGCTTCACCGACCACCGGATCACCGCGGAGGCGGCCATGGTGGACTTCACCGGCCGCACGGTGGTCGCCCTGTGCTCCGACGACAGGGGGCTGCTGCCGTGATCACGGTCGTGGGCACAGGTACGGGGACGGGCACGGGGGTGGAGGCCGGGGCCTTCGGGCCCGGCGCGCCGTCCTGGCAGGGGGTCCGCCTGGCCGTGGGAGCGCGCCGCCATCTGGAGGCGGCCGACCCTCCCCCCGGGGTACGGCGCCTGGTCCTGGGGCCGCTCGCCCCGGCGCTGGACGCCGTCGAGCGGCAGCTGTCGGAGGACGGGGGGCCGGTGGTGGTGCTCGCCTCCGGCGATCCCGGGTTCTTCGGGATCGTCCGCTCGCTGGCCGAACGCTTCGGACCCGAGGCCCTGGACATACGGCCCACCGCGCCGTCCGTCGCGGTGGCCTTCGCCCGCGCCGGACTGCCGTGGGACGACGCCGCCGTGGTCAGCGCGCACGGACGCGACCCGCGCACCGCCGTCAACGTCTGCCGCGCACACCCCAAGACCGCCGTGCTCACCGGCCCCGGCGCGGGGCCCGCCGAGCTGGGCGCCGCCCTGGCCGCCACCGGGCTGCCGCGCACCCTGGTGGTGGCGAGCGCACTGGGCACGGCGGACGAGCGCGTCGAGCGCCTCTCCCCCGCCGAGGCCGCCACCCGCGCCTGGCCCGGTGAGGTCAGCGTGGTGCTGTGCCTGGACACCTCCCGCGCTCTGGCCCCCGCGCCCCTGGCGCTCGCCGGGCCGCGGCGCCCGCCCGCCGGCTGGGCGCTGCCGGAGGACGCCTTCGCACACCGCGACTCGATGATCACCAAGTACGAGGTGCGGGCCCTGGCCCTGGCCCGGCTCGGGCCACGCCCGGGCGACCTGGTCTGGGACGTCGGGGCGGGCTCCGGCTCCGTCGCGGTGGAGTGCGCCCGCCTGGGCGCGGCGGCCGTCGCCGTGGAACGCACCGCCGACGGGGCCGAACGCTGCCGCGCCAACGCCGCCGCCCACGGTGTGGACCTCCAGACCGTGCACGGCACGGCCCCCGGTGTTCTCGCCGGACTACCCGAACCGGACGCCGTGTTCGTCGGCGGCGGGGGGCGGGAGCTGGAGGCGATCGTGGCGGCCTGCGCGCTCCGCGCCCGCCGCACGGTCGTCGTCACGCTCGCCGCGCTGGACCGCGTACCGGCGGTGCGGGCCGCGCTCGGCGCCGCCGGTCTGGCCGCCGACGGCGTGCTGCTGCAGTCCTCCCGGCTGGCCCCCCTGCCCGGCGATGTGGTGCGGCTCGCCGCCGGCAATCCCGTCTTCGTCCTGTGGGGCACCCGCCCCGGCACCGAAGGAGCATCCTCGTGAACGCCCCGAACGCCCCGGCCGGCCTGATCGGCCTCGTCTCCGCCACCGCCGCGGGGCGGCGCGCCCGCGACCGCCTGGCGGCCGCCTGGCCGGGGGCCGTCCGCGTCTACGGCACCGGCGGCGAAGGCGGCGCCGACGGCGCCGGCACCGTCCGCGAGGCCGTCACCCGCGCCTTCGCCGAGTGCGACCGCCTCGTCTGCTTCCTCGCCACCGGCGCGACCGTACGCCTGATCGCCCCGCTGCTGGCGGACAAGGCGGATGACCCGGGCGTGGTGTGCGTGGACGAGGCGCAGCAGTACGCCGTGGCACTGCTGGGCGGCCACGCGGGCGGCGCGAACGACCTGGCGCACGCGGTGGCCGAGGCCCTGCCCGGCTGCCGTCCCGTCGTCACCACCGCCACCGACGCCGCCGGCGTCCCCGGCCTGGACACCCTCGGCCTGCCCGTCGAGGGCTCCGTCGCGGCGGTGTCGCGGGCGATCCTCGACGGCGAGCCCGTCCGTCTGGTGCGCCATCACGTCCTCCCCCTTCCCGCACTGCCACCCAACGTGACGGAGGCCACCGGCAACGCCACGGAGGGCGACGGAGGGGACGGCGGGTGCACCCTGCTGGTCACCGACCGGGCCGTGGCGCCCGGCGACCGCACGGCCGTCCTGCGCCCGCCGACCCTCGCCGTCGGCGTCGGCGCCAGCCGGGGAGCCCCCGCCGAGGAGGTCGCCGCCCTGGTCGGGCAGGCCCTCGCCGATGCCGGTCTGTCGCCGCTGTCCGTCACCGAGCTGGCCACCGTCGAGGCCAAGGCCGGCGAGGAGGGCATCGTGGAGACGGCCCGGCGCCTGGGCGTACCGCTGCGGACGTACCCCGCCGGCGAGCTGGCCGCCGTGCCCGTGCCCCACCCCTCCGACGCGCCGATGGCCGCCGTGGGCACCCCGAGCGTGGCGGAGGCGGCCGCGCTGCTCGCCTGCGGCGAGGGCGCCGAACTGGTCGTGCCCAAGCGGAAGTCGGCCCCCGAGGGGCGCGCGGCGATGGCGACCTGCGCCGTGGCGCGGCGGCGCCCCCGCGGGCGGCTGGCCGTCGTCGGACTCGGGCCCGGCGCCCGCGACCTGCTCACCCCGCGCGCCCGCGACGAGCTGCGCCGCGCCTCGGTGGTCGTCGGCCTCGACCAGTACGTGGACCAGATCCGCGACCTGCTGCGCCCGGGCACCCGTGTGCTGGAGTCCGGTCTCGGCGCGGAGGAGGAGCGGGCCCGCACCGCCGTGGCCGAGGCCCGCGCGGGCCGCGCGGTGGCGCTGATCGGCAGCGGCGACGCGGGGGTGTACGCGATGGCCTCGCCCGCCCTGGCCGAGGCCTCCGCCGACATCGACGTGGTCGGCGTCCCCGGCGTCACCGCGGCGCTCGCCGCCGCCGCGCTGCTGGGCGCTCCGCTGGGCCACGACCACGTCTCGATCAGCCTGTCGGACCTGCACACGCCCTGGGAGGTGATCGAGCGCCGGGTCCGGGCGGCGGCCGAGTCCGACCTGGTGGTGACGTTCTACAACCCCCGCAGCCGGGGCCGCGACTGGCAGCTTCCCAAGGCGCTCGCCCTGCTGGCCGAGCACCGCGCCCCCCACACCCCGGCCGGGATCGTGCGCAACGCCTCGCGCCCCGGCGAGCGCACCACCGTGACCACCCTCGGCGAACTCGATCCGGCCGCGGTCGACATGATGACGGTGGTGACCGTCGGCAACACCGCCACCCGCATCGTGGCCGGCCGCATGGTCACCCCGCGCGGCTACCGCTGGCAGGAGTCCCGGTGACCGCGCCCGCGACCCCGGTTCCGGCCACGGCCGCGACCGCCCCCGTCTCCGTCACCTCCCGCTGCGCGGGCTGCGGAGCCTGCCTGCTGACCTGCCCGGTCCACGCGATACGTCCGCTGGGCGGCACGCTGCTGGTGCGGGCGGAGCTGTGCACCGGCTGCCTGGAGTGCGTCGAGGTGTGCCCGGTCGACGCCATCGAGGAGATCCCCGTACGCGACCCCCAGGAGCCGTCGTGACGCCTTCCACACCCCGCACCGTCCATCCCATCGAGGAGGAGTCGTACCGCATCCTGCGCTCGCGGCTGGACACCTCCCACCTCCCGCCGCTGACCCGGGCCGTCGTGGAGCGGGTGATCCACTCCAGCGCCGACCCGGCGTACGCCGAGGACCTGGTCACCGACGAGAGCGCACTGCGCGCCGCCCACACCGCGCTGCACGCCGGTGCGCCGGTCGTGGCGGACGTCGAGATGGTGGCCGCCGGAATCACCCGCCGCGAGACGGTGTGCCGGCTCGCCGACGCCCGCGCGGCAGGCGGCCTGACCCGCTCCGCGCACGCGGTGCGGCTGGCCTACGAGCAGGTCGGACCGGGCGCGGTGTGGGTGGTCGGCTGCGCGCCCACCGCCCTGTTCGAACTGCTCGCCCTGGACGCGGACCCCGCCCTGGTCATCGGCCTGCCCGTCGGCTTCGTCGGCGCGGCCGAGAGCAAGGCGGCGCTGCGCGCCAGCGGCCTGCCGGCCGTCAGCAACGTCTCGGAGAAGGGCGGCAGCGCGGTGGCCGCGGCCGCCCTCAACGCCCTTCTGTACACACCGGCCGGCGCCGCACAGGACCCCGGCGCCGCCGACCCCCGTACCGCCCCCGGCACATCCAAGGAGAAGACCCAGTGACCAGCCCGCCCGCCCTGCTCCTCGTCGGCCACGGCACCCGTGACGACGCCGGCGCCGAGGCGTTCCGCTCCTTCGTGCGCGACCTCGGCGCGCGGCGGCCCGGCCTCCCCGTCGCGGGGGGCTTCATCGAACTGTCCCCGCCGCCGCTGGCCGACGCCGTCGCCGGACTGGCCGCGGAAGGCGTGCGGAGATTCGCCGCCGTCCCGCTGATGCTGGTGTCGGCCGGGCACGCCAAGGGCGACATCCCCGCCGCCCTGGCCCGCGAGGAGCAGCGCCACCCGGGCACCACCTACGCCTACGGCCGCCCCCTCGGCCCGCACCCGGCGCTGCTGAACGTGCTGGAGCGCCGGGTGGACGAGGCGCTGCGCGGGGCGGACGGCGAAGACGGCACGAGCAGCCGCGCCGGCACCACGGTGCTGCTGGTGGGCCGCGGTTCCACCGACCCGGACGCCAACGCCGAAGTGCACAAGGCGGCCCGGCTGCTGTGGGAGGGGCGCGGCTACGCGGGCGTGGAGACGGCGTTCGTCTCGCTGGCCGCTCCCGACGTCCCCGCCGGCCTGGAGCGCTGCCGGATGCTGGGCGCCCGCCGGATCGTGGTGCTGCCGTACTTCCTGTTCACCGGCATCCTGCCGGACCGGGTGCGGGCGCAGACCGAGGGGTGGGCCGCGGCGCACCCGGAGACCGAGGTGCTCTCGGCCGATGTCATCGGCCCCACCGACGAGTTGGCGGAGCTGGTCTGGGAGCGCTACACGGAGGCCGTTCAGGGCGATCTGCGGATGAACTGCGACTCGTGCGTCTACCGCGTGGCGCTGCCCGGTTTCGAGGAGAAGGTGGGCATGCCCCAGCGGCCCCACCACCACCCGGACGACGACGGGCACGGCCACGGACACCACCATCACCACAATGGTGGCCATGCGCACGCCCACTGAGCCTCTGGATCCCCTCCGGCCTCCGCAGGCCGCACACGACCTGCGCCACCACGGCGACGCGGAGGTGCGCGGCGCCGGCGCGGATCTGGTGGACCTCGCGGTCAACGTCCGCGCCGGCACTCCCCCCGCATGGCTGAAGGAGCGGGTGGCCGCCTCGCTCGGCTCGCTGGCCGCCTACCCCGACGGGCGGGCGGCCCGGCGGGCGGTGGCGGCCCGGCACGGGCTGCCACCGGAGTGCGTGCTGCTGACGGCGGGCGCGGCGGAGGCGTTCGTCCTGCTCGCCCGGCTCCTGCCCCCGCCCGGCTCGAGCGCCTGGCGCGAGGGCGGCCCGGTGGTGGTGCATCCGCAGTTCACCGAGCCGGAGGCCGCCCTGCTGGACGCGGGCCACCGGGTGGAGCGCGTCGTCCTGGGCGAACGGGACGGCTTCCGTCTCGATCCCGCCCGCGTTCCGGCCGGGGCCGCCGCGGTGGTCGTCGGCAACCCCACCAATCCCACCTCCGTGCTGCACCCGGCCTCCGCCCTGGCGGCGCTGGCGCGGCCGGGCCGGACCCTGGTGGTGGACGAGGCGTTCATCGACGCGGTGCCGGGCGAACGCGAGTCCCTGGCGGGGCTGGTGACGGAGCTTCCCGGCCGCACCGTGGTGCTGCGCAGCCTCACCAAGACCTGGGGGCTGGCGGGGCTGCGCATCGGCTATGTGCTCTCCGACCCGGAGACCGTCGCCGCGCTGGCGCGGCACCAGCCGCTGTGGCCGGTCTCCTCCCCCGCTCTCGCCGCGGCCGAGGCGTGCTGCGAGCCCGCGGCCCTGGCCGAGGCGGAGCGTGCGGCACGGCGGACCGCCGCCGACCGGGCCCATCTGCTCGGCCGGCTGGCGGAGTTCGGCGAGCTGGTACAGGCGACGGCGGACCCGCGGGCGCCCTTCGTCCTGGTACGGCACGCGGACGCGGCCGGACTGCGGGAGCGGCTGCGCGCGGAGGGCATCGCGGTACGCCGCGGGGACACCTTCCCCGGTCTGGACGCCCGGTGGCTGCGGCTGGCCGTACGCGACCGGGCGACGACCGACCGCCTGGTGCGGACGCTGGCCGCCCTCGGGGTGCGCTGACGCGCGAAACGGCGGCGAGCCCCCGCCCGGGGTCCCGCCGCCGCTCACCGCCGCCGGTCCGGCCCCGGGGCCGGACCGGCGGCGTTCGGGTCAGGCGTCGGCCGCGCCGGAGGCACGGCGGCGGCGCAGCATCAGCAGCCCGCCGCCCGCGGCCACGAGCGCCAGGGCTCCGCCGGCGACGTACGGCGTGGCCGAACTGCCGCCGGTCTCGGCGAGGTTGCCGGTGGGCTTCTCGCCGGAGGACTCCGAGCCGGTCTGCGGCCGCGGGTCGTTCCCCTTGCCGTCGGTGGAACCGTCGGAACCGGCCGAGCCGCTGTCACCACCGGTGGAGCCCTCGGTCGAGCCCCCGGTGGAACCACCGCTGCCGCTGGTGGAGCCTCCGTCGGCGGAGCCGCCACCGGTGGATCCCCCCTCGGTGGAACCGGTGGAACCGCCCCCGGTGGAACCGGTGGAACCGCCGGTGCCGCCGCCCCCGCCACCGGGCGTCTCGCAGGCCGCCTCCACCAGGGTCACCCGGCCCTCGACCTCGGCCACGCCCAGGTTCGCCGGGTCCACCGCGACGTCCAGCCTCAGCGCGGTTGCGGCGGCCGTACGGGTGGTGGTCACGGTCTCGGCCAGCTTCAGCTCGACCGTGCCCACGCCGCCCACCCGGACCGAGGTGGTGCCGTCGGCCTTCACCGCGACCTTCTTGCCGAGCACCGTGACGGTGCCGGGGATCTCGGACTCGGCGGTCGGCCTGGCACCGGCCTCGCACACGGCACGGGAGGTGACCAGCCCGGTCCTGACCAGGGGCCGCAGCAGCCCCGGCACGTACACCTCGGCCTCGGCCAGGTTGGAGTGGCCCTCGGCCTTGCCCTTCTCCACCATCGCCTTCGAGGTGGCGGCCTTCGCGTCCAGCATGGTGAACGGCTTGCCGCCGTGCACGCCGTCCACGCGGGCCTCCAGCAGGGTCTCGTCGGCGCTCTCGGGCGCCCGGACCGCGTTGAGCTCGGTCTTCAGCGGTACGGCGGCGCCTCCCTTGAGCAGAGAGACCTCCAGGCTCGCCCGGAGTACGGCCGCGCTCGCCGAGCCCTCGTCGCCGGCGGCGTTCGCGGGCGCGGCGGTGACCCCCACCAGGGCGGCGGCGGCGAGCAGGCCGTAGACAGACTTGTTCACAGGTGAAACCCCCACGGATTGCATGACGTCACCGGCGGCCAATGGGGGACATCGCTCACACCGGTGACTGAGACCACGCCATTGTTGACCCACGTAGTGCGAAAGAGCGAACACACAGCGTTAGTTCACTCGAAAGAGTCACATCGGTCGCAGTTTTCGATTAGCGCATCATGGGTATCGCACCGCGCCTCCACGAGGCGGTCACACAGCCCCTTCCACCGCGGATCCGCCTCGTACACCACCAGGTCCGCCTCGCCGCACGCCTCACCGCACCGGACGCACCGGACGCACCGGACGCCCCCTGAGCAGCACCGCCCGCGGCGCGGCCAGCACCCGCACATCGGCCCGCGGGTCCGCCTCGTACACCACCAGGTCCGCCTCGGCGCCCTCCTCCAGTCCCGGGCGCCCCAGCCAGGCGCGGGCCGCCCAGGTGGTCGCCGACAGGGCCTCCACCGGCGGGATGCCCGCCGCCACCAGCTCCGCGACCTCGTCGGCGACCAGCCCGTGGGGCAGCGAGCCGCCCGCGTCCGTGCCGACGAAGACCGGGATGCCCGCGTCGTACGCCGCGCGCACGGTGTCGTAGCGGCGCTCGTGGAGCCGCCGCATGTGGTCGGCCCAGCGCGGGAACTTCTTCTCGCCTCCCTCTGCCAGCCGGGGGAAGGTGGCGATGTTGACCAGGGTGGGGACGATGGCGACGCCCCGCTCGGCGAAGAGCGGAATGGTCTCCTCCGTCAGACCGGTGGCGTGCTCGACGCAGTCGATCCCGGCCTCCACCAGATCGCGCAGCGACTCCTCGGCGAAGCAGTGGGCGGTGACCCGCGCGCCCTCCTCGTGGGCGGCGGCGATGGCGGCCTCCACCGCACCGCGCGGCCAGCAGGCGGCCAGATCGCCCCGCTCGCGGTCTATCCAGTCGCCGACGAGCTTGACCCAGCCGTCGCCGCGCCGCGCCTCGCGCCGCACATAGGCCGCCAGGTCCCCGGGCTCGATCTCGTGGGCGTAGTTGCGGATGTAGCGCCGGGTGCGGGCGATGTGGCGGCCGGCCCGGATGATGCGCGGCAGGTCCTCGCGGTCGTCGATCCACCGGGTGTCGGCCGCCGACCCCGCGTCCCGGATGAGCAGTGTCCCGGCGTCGCGGTCGGTGAGCGCCTGCTTCTCGCTGGTGGCGTCGTCGACGGCGCCGTGGGCGTCGAGTCCGACGTGGCAGTGCGCGTCCACCAGCCCGGGCAGCACCCAGCCCTCGACCGTGGCCGTCTCCAGCGGCCCGGTGGGCCGCTCGTAGGTGATCCGCCCGTCCACGACCCACATCTCGTCCTGGACGTCGTCGGGGCCGGGCCCGGTCAGGACCCGTCCCCGGATGTGGAAATTCCCGCGCTCGCTCATATGCCGCACTGTACGAGTCCCCTGTTACGCTCACGCAGCCGCAGGGGGTCGTGGCACACCACTTCACAGGATCCATCGAGCCCTGAGGAGGCCGCGTGGACGCCCCCACCGAAGATTTCCACGCCTTCTTCGACCGGCACTACGCCGACCTGTCCCGCTTCGCCTATCTGCTGCTGGGCGGTTCCGAGGGAGCCGACGACCTCGCCGCCGACGCACTCGTCGCGGTGTGGCGCCGGTGGGACAGCGTGCGTGCCGGCGGGCATCCGCTGGCGTACGCGCGCAGCGTGGTCGCCGGCATGGCGCGCACCCGGCAGCGCAGCCTGCTGCGCGAGCGCCGCCGGATCGCCCTGTTCTGGTCGCACCGGCCCGACCGCATCGACGATCCGGACGTGCCGGCGGTGCTGGACGTGCGCGACGCGCTCGCCCGGCTGCCGCTGCGCAAGCGGGCGTGCGTGGTGCTGCGGCACGCCTTCGACCTGTCCGAGAAGGAGACCGCCCGCACGCTGGGCATCTCGGTCGGCACCGTCAAGAGCCAGACCTCGCGAGGCATCGCCGAGCTGGAGCGGATGCTGGCGCCGGCCCGGACGGCTCCCGGCCGCGCGCACGGAACCGTACGGGCGCTGCGCGCCGGAGCGGTGCCGGCGGAGGGGGGACTTCCGCCGAGTTCCCCGAAGAACCTCACGATCCGGTTTCGCTGAGGTATCTTCCATGAATCGAAGATGAATTTACGGGCATCTCATCAGAATAGAATCCCGAACTTCGTATGCCCGCTCACGCGAGGCTTAAACACTAAGATTTGATATCGGCGAACCGCGTATTTCGGACACGTTCCGCGCTCGTTATGGATCTGTGACGGACTCAACATCGGTTCCTCTTTGCCCGGAAAATACGGGCCATACCAGGCATAACGCACCGCCCTTCGTGCGCGTGCGCACCCACGCGCGATAACACATAACACGCGCCCACGTAACCCCTTACCTCGATGTGATTTGAGTTCGCTCTGGGTAAATTGGATTTGCATGACCGCCGCACAAGCAGACCATGCAGGTGCCCACAGAAAGACCGTCGAAATGCCGGAGGGACTGAAGCTCGACGCGCCCCGCGTGGAGGACGGCGCAGCGATCTGGCGGATCGCGCGCGACTCCCGGGTCCTCGACCTCAACTCCTCCTACAGCTACCTGCTGTGGTGCCGCGACTTCGCCGCCACCTCGGTGGTGGCGCGCGACGGCGCCGGTGAGCCGGTCGGTTTCATAACCGGCTACGTCCGGCCGCAGCACCCGCGGACCCTGGTCGTCTGGCAGGTCGCCGTCGACCACGGGCAGCGCGGACGCGGCCTCGCCGCGGCGATGCTCGACGGGCTGACCACCCGTGCCGCCGAGGAGCTGGGCATCGACGGGATCGAGACGACGATCACCCCTGACAACACCGCCTCCAACCGACTGTTCACCTCCTACGCCGAGCGCCACGGCGCACCGGTGCGGCGCGAGGTCCTCTTCGAGGGCGCGCTGTTCCCGGAGGAGGGACACGAGCCCGAGGTGCTGTACCGGATCGGGCCCGTCCCCACCCTGGCCGCCGCCGCGCCTCCACCGGCCGCCGCCGGCGGCTGACCGCCGAGCGGCGCGCCGCACCGCGCCCCGGCCCCCAGACCTCTCACTCCTCTCGCAATCCATCTCCCAGGAGATCGCTGTGACCATGACCCAGCCCGACCTGAGCATCTTCCAGACCCTCGAATCGGAGGTGCGCAGCTACTGCCGCGGCTGGCCCACCGTCTTCGACCGGGCGCGTGGCAGCTACATGTACGACGAGGACGGCCACGCGTTCCTCGACTTCTTCGCCGGTGCCGGATCACTGAACTACGGCCACAACAACCCGGTGCTCAAACGCGCTCTGCTGGACTACCTGGAGCGCGACGGCGTCACCCACGGCCTGGACATGTCCACCACGGCCAAGCGCGCCTTCCTGGAGACCTTCCAGGAGGTGGTCCTGCGGCCGCGCGGCCTGGACCACAAGGTGATGTTCCCCGGCCCGACCGGCACCAACGCCGTCGAGGCGGCCCTGAAACTGGCCCGCAAGGTCAAGGGCCGGGAGTCGATCGTCTCCTTCACCAACGCCTTCCACGGCATGTCGCTGGGCTCCCTGGCCGTGACCGGCAACGCCTTCAAGCGCGCCGGCGCCGGTGTCCCCCTGGTCCACGGCACCCCGATGCCCTTCGACCGCTACCTCGACGGCAAGGTCGAGGACTTCCTGTGGTTCGAGCGGCTGCTGGAGGACTCCGGCTCCGGCCTGAACCGCCCGGCCGCCGTGATCGTGGAGACGGTCCAGGGCGAGGGCGGCATCAACGTCGCCCGGGCCGAGTGGCTGCGCGCCCTGGCCGACCT
Organism: Streptomyces sp. ICN903; assembly: GCF_022015835.1. Classification (NCBI taxonomy): domain Bacteria; kingdom Bacillati; phylum Actinomycetota; class Actinomycetes; order Kitasatosporales; family Streptomycetaceae; genus Streptomyces; species Streptomyces sp. ICN903. The sequence goes on from NZ_JAKMAY010000035.1 coordinate 24,418, forward strand.
GTGCAAGCGGCAGGACATGCTGCTGATCGTCGACGACATCCAGATGGGCTGCGGCCGCACCGGCGCCTTCTTCTCCTTCGAGGAGGCCGGCATCGTCCCCGACATCATCACCGTCTCCAAGTCCATCAGCGGCTACGGGATGCCGATGGCGCTGACCCTCTTCCGGCCCGAGCTGGACGTGTGGGAGCCCGGCGAGCACAACGGCACCTTCCGCGGCAACAACCCCGCCTTCGTCACCGCCGCGGCCACCCTGAATACCTACTGGGCGGACGGGCAGATGGAGAAGCAGACGCTCGCCCGCGGCGAGCAGGTCGAGGCCGCCCTGCGCGCCATCGCCGCCGAGCACCCCGAGGAGGTGGCCGACGTCCGAGGCCGCGGCCTGGTGTGGGGCATGGAGTTCCACGACAAGGCCCGTGCCGGCTCCGTGGCCTCCCGCGCCTTCGAGCTCGGACTGCTCATCGAGACCTCCGGCCCCGAGAGCGAGGTCGTCAAGCTGCTTCCCGCGCTGACGATCTCCCCCGAGGAGCTGGACGAGGGCCTGCGCATCCTGGCCCGCGCGGTCCGCGAGACCGCCTGACACCCGCGGCACCGCCCGTCCCCGGCGCCCGTTCCGGCGCCGGGGGCGTCCGGTCGCCGCACGCACCACCCGAATGGCCCATCCCGCGGGTTTTCCCCGCGGATGGGCCTCTGACCGGAAAGGCACCACTTCACCGTGATCGTCCGATCGCTACAGGAAATCGAGGACACCGACCGCCACGTCAGGTCCGCCTCCGGCACCTGGGAGAGCAAGAGGATCGTGCTCGCGAAGGAGCGTGTGGGCTTCTCGCTGCACGAGACCGTGCTCTACGCGGGCACGGAGACCTCGATGTGGTACGCCAACCACGTGGAGGCCGTCCTCTGCGTCGAGGGCGAGGCCGAGCTCACCAACGACGAGACCGGCGAGAAGCACTGGATCACCCCCGGCACCATGTACTTGCTGGACGGGCACGAGAAGCACACACTTCGTCCCAAGACGGATTTCCGTTGCGTCTGCGTCTTCAACCCGCCGGTCACCGGCCGCGAGGACCACGACGAGAACGGCGTCTACCCCCTGCTCACCGAACCGGACGAGAGCTGACGCACCGCACCGGCCGAGCCAGACGGGCCGGTGCGGACGGCAGCCGAGACCACACGGGAGGCCCTGGCGAGAGAACCCGCAGCGAAGCGGCCACACGCGGGTACAGGGCCGCACGATGAGGAGAGGAAGGCAGAACCATGACCACCGCACCCGAACGCACCGCAGACCTCTACCCGACCCGGGGCGCCTCCGAGGTGATCACCCCCCGGCAGGACCCCACGGTGTGGTCCGCCCCCGGCACCCCGGGGCCGATCGAGACCGCGGACCTGGAGTCCTACGACCGGGACGGCTTCCTGGCGATCGACCAGCTCATCACCCCCGATGAGGTGGAGATCTACAACCGGGAGCTGAACCGGCTGGTCTCGGACCCGCTGATCCGCGCGGACGAGCGTTCGATCGTGGAGCCGAAGTCCCAGGAGATCCGCTCCGTTTTCGAGGTCCACAAGATCAGCGAGGTCTTCGCCGGCCTGGTGAGGGACCCGCGGGTGGTGGGCCGCGCCCGTCAGATCCTGGGCTCGGACGTGTACGTCCACCAGAGCCGGATCAACGTCAAGCCGGGCTTCGGGGCCTCGGGGTTCTACTGGCACTCCGACTTCGAGACCTGGCACGCCGAGGACGGTCTGCCGAACATGCGGACGGTCTCCGTCTCGATCGCCCTGACCGAGAACTACGAGACCAACGGCGCTCTGATGATCATGCCCGGTTCGCACCGGACGTTCCTCGGCTGCGCGGGTGCCACGCCGAAGGACAACTACAAGAAGTCCCTGCAGATGCAGGACGCGGGCACGCCGTCCGACGAGGCGCTGACCCGGCTCGCCGGTGACCACGGCATCCGCCTGTTCACGGGCAAGCCCGGTTCGGCGACCTGGTTCGACTGCAACTGCATGCACGGTTCCGGGGACAACATCACCCCGTACCCGCGCAGCAACGTCTTCATCGTCTTCAACAGCGTGGAGAACACCGCGGTGGAGCCGTTCGCGGCGCCCATCCCGCGCCCGGAGTTCCTCGGCGCGCGGGACTTCACCCCCGTGAGGTGACCGCTCACGCGAGGTAGCCGCTCCGTGAGGTGAGGAGCGCACGGCGCACCGTCTCCCCGCCGGGCCGTTCCGTACGGCCCGGCGGGGAACGGGACGCGCGGAGGGGGGCGGGACCGTGCGGTCCCGCCCCCCTCCGCGCGGTCGCCGGGGGTCAGCCCCGGCCCAGGACCTCCAGCGCCGGGAGGGCGCGGTCGTCGTAGCCGAAGAGCGCCTGGTTCTCCCAGCCGTTGCCGGAGGCCGGGTCGGCCGGATCCCAGCCGTTGCCGGGCACGGCGGTCCAGGTCGGCTCCCACCAGAACAGCCCCAGGCCCCGCCCGCCCGGTACGGCGGCCACGACCGCCGTGATGTCGCGCAGCCAGGCGGCCTGCCCCTCAGGTGTCGCCGGATAGCCGGGGACCAGCTCCGAGGGCCGGTCGATGATGTTCTCCAGGAAGTCCTGGCTGTCCAGCCGGAAGGGATAGGCGGTCTCCGCGACGAAGACGCCCTTGCGGTAGCGGGCCGAGACGTCGTTCAGGTTGGCCTGGAGGTCGGCGAGCGTGCCGTGCCAGTACCCGTAGAAGGACAGGCCGATGGCGTCGAAGGGCACACCGTGCGCCACCGCGTTGTCGAACCACCACCGGGTGTCGGCGCCCCGGCCGCCCTCGGCGAGGTGGAGGGCGACCCGGATGCCGGGCGAGGCGGCGCGGGCGGCCTCGGCCCCGGCGGTGAGCAGGCCCGCCAGGCGGGGCCAGTCCTCGGCCGAGCCGTCGGGCCACAGCATGCCGCCGTTGATCTCGTTGCCGATCTGGACCATGGCCGCCGGTGTGCCCTGTGCCCGCAGCGCGCCCAGGATGTCGGCGGTGTGGGCGCGCACCGCCTGCTCCAGCGCGGCCCCGTGGAGGTCCTCCCAGGCGGCGGGCTTGAACTGCTTGCCGGGGTCGGCCCAGGTGTCGGAGTAGTGGAAGTCGACCAGGAGCCTCATGCCCGCCGCGTGCAGACGCCGGGCCGTCCGCAGGATATGGGGCCTGGTGTGGTAGCCGTCGGCCGGATCCACCCAGACCTTCAGGCGGCCCCAGTTGACCCCGGCTCCCGCCAGGATCCGTACCGCGTCGTCCCTTCGGCCGTCGGCGTGGCGGTAGACGCCGCCGAGGTCCTCGCTCTTGGCGAGGGAGGAGATGTCGGCGCCGCGGATGCGCAGCCTCGGCGCGGCCGCGGCCGTACCGGGGACGGCGCCGGCCAGGACGGGGGCGGCGAGAGCGGCTGTTCCCAGCCGCAGGACGGTGCGTCTGCGCATGGCTGTGCCCTTTCTTCCGGTGTTCTGACGGGCCCCGGCAGGGCTCTGGCAGGCTCTGGCAGGCTCTGGCCGGGCTCTGACGTGCTTCTCTCGCGGGGGTTGGGCGATCTCGCGCCGCGCTCCGCGCCCCTCCCCGGTCTGCCCCGGGGAGGGGCCCGGCCGTGCGAGGCGCCCGGGGTTCAGCCGTCGAGGCGGACCACGCGGACCCCGCCCGCGGGGACCTCGAGCCGGCCGGCCACGCGGGTGCCGCCGAGCAGTTCGGTGCCGGACCTCTCCAGCGGCACCTTGGCGTCGGCGCCGGTGTGGTTGAGGACGAAGAGGTAGGTGCCCGACTCCCCGAAGCGGCGCACCACCTCCACGTCGTGGGGGATCCCGTCGCGCGGGGCGATGCCCGCGTCCGCGCAGGCGGCGGCCAGCACGGCGTCGAGCCCGCCCGGGCCCAGCCGCGTCGAGACGTACCAGGCGGTGCCCTCGCCCAACCTGTTGCGGGTGACGGCGGGGCCGCCCCCGGCCGGACCGTCGCCGTAGGACCACACCGCCTCGGCGCCCCGCGCCACGACGGTCTCGGCCCACACGTCGGCCTCCAGCGAGGGGACCTCGGGCCCGAGGACGGTCACCGTCTGGCCCGCCCGCAGCGGCTGGAACTCCTCGACCGTCAGCCCCAGCACCTCCCGCAGCGCGCCCGGGTGGGGGCCGGGGTGGACGGCGTCGTGCTCGTCGACGATGCCGGAGAAGTACGACACCACCAGGGTTCCGCCGGCGGCGACGTAGGCGCGCAGGCCCTCACCGGCCTGTGCCGAGGCCAGGTAGAGGGCGGGGACCACCACCAGCGGGTACGCGGCCAGCTTCGCCGGATCGGTCCCAGGGGGGACGAAGTCGGCCGTCAGATGGCGGTCGAAGAGGGCCGCGTACCAGGCCTCGGCACGCTCGCGGGCGTCGAGGTCCTGGCTGGGGCGCCACTCCAGCTTCTGCGCCCACCACGACTGCCAGTCCCACATCATCGCCACGTCCGCGACGGTGCGGGTGCCGCGGATCTCCTCCAGCGCCGCGACGTCCGCGCCGAGCGAGACCACCTCGCGCCAGATCCGGCTGTCGGTGCCGGCGTGCGGGACCATCGCCGAGTGGAACTTCTCCGCGCCGGAGCGGGAGGCCCGCCACTGGAAGAACATCGCCCCCTCCGAGCCTCGGGCGATGTGGGCCAGGGAGTTGCGGGCCATCTCGCCGGGGCGCTTGGCGATGCCGCGCGGCTGCCAGTTGACGCCGCTGGTGGAGTGCTCCAGCAGCAGCCACGGCTCGCCGCCGGCGACCGAGCGGGTCAGGTCGGCGGCCATCGACAGGTTGACGTGGTTGCGCTCGTCCTCGGCCACCAGGTAGTGGTCGTTGGTGACGATGTCGACCTCGCGGCCCCAGGCCCAGTAGTCGATGGTGTCGCACTGGGTGGGCGAGACCATGAAGTTGGTGGTGACGGGGACGCCCGGGGACAGCTCGTGCAGCAGGTCGCGCTCGCGGCGGAAGTTGGCCAGGGCGCTGTCGCTCGCGAAGCGGGCGTAGTCCAGGCGCTGGGCGGGGTTGCAGACGGTGGGGGTGGCCCGG
>NZ_JAKMAY010000350.1:0-5374 GCF_022015835.1 Streptomyces sp. ICN903
GGGGGATCGGCCGCCGGGCGGAGGTTCAGGGCCGGGGGCTGCGCACCACCATCGCCGCGGCGTTCCCGTCCCGTCCGACCGAAGTGACCAGGGCGGTCACCCGTTCGGCGGGCGGTTCGGCCTGCCAGAGGGCGACGAGGGCGGCGAGCTGCAGGGCGCCGCTCGCGCTGTAGGTCTCGCCGAGCACGTCGGAGACACGTACCGGAGCGGGCAGCCCACCGCCCAGCGCGGCCCGCACGCCGCGCTCCTCGACGCGCTCCAGACCGCGGTGGCAGGTCGCGCCGAGGGACACCGTGTCCACCTCCTCCGGGCGGACCCCGCTGCGCTCCAGCGCCCGGGTGACGGCCTCGGCCAGCCCCTCGGCGTACCGCCGGGGGTCGGAGGTGAACCGCACCTCGCACGCCAGGAGTTCGGCCAGGGCGTCCGCGTGGTCCTCCGATGCCCCCTGCCGCACCGTGAACACCGCGCACCCCTCGCCGAGCGCCGCCTCCTCCCGCAGCACCCCGGTGCGGTGCCAGACCCAGGCGGCGGGGGCGCTGAGCTCCTCGACGCCGCCCACCAGCAGCCGGTCGGCCCGGCCGAGGGTGAGCGCGAGCCGGGCGTGCCGGAAGGCGAGCAGCGAAGCGGTCTGGCCGCCGGCCACAGTGGCGTTCAGGCCGCGCAGCCCGTTGCGGATGGCGATCTGGCCCGCGGCGCAGTTCATGACGGTGTTCGGGAACTGCCCCGGGTTGACCAGGTACGGCTTCTCCAGCGTCAGCGTGTCGCGCAGCAGCGAGCTGTGGTTGGAGACGGAACCGGTGTTGGTGGCCAGGACGACCCCGGTGCGCGTCCCGCCGGCGTCGGAGTCCCGGAGGGCCTCCTTGCAGGCGACCAGGCTCAGGGAGGTGAGCCGGTCCAGGTACTTGGTCCCCTTGCGGCCCAGGTGTTCCTTGACGTCGAAGTCCCGCACGGCGCGCACGGCGCGCGGCGGATAGTCGCCGGAGTCCTCGCCGACAGGGCCGGGCCGCTGCTCGCCTCGCCCGAGCAGGAGCCCGGCGAGCGGGCCGAGCCCGTGGCCGGCCGGGGAGACGACACCCGCGTCGGTGATGGACAGCGGCGCGACGGTCGCTGCGACGGTCGTCACGAGACCCTCCCCAGGATGGTGATGACGTTGTTGCCGCCGAAGGCGAAACCGTGGTTCTGCACGATCTCCAGCCGGGCCTCGCGGCCGGTGCCGGGGATGCAGTCCACGCCCTCGCCGAGTGCCGGGTCGGGCTCGGTGACGTTGGCGGTGGGCGGCAGGAAGTCCTGCTCCAGGGCCTTGCAGCAGGCGATCGCCCCGAAACCGCTGGCCGCGCCCATGGTGTGGCCGAGCATCGACTTGATGGAGCTGATCGGCGGGATGCGGTCCCCGAAGACCTCGCGGGCCGCGGTGACCTCGGTGGAGTCGTTGGTCGGGGTGCCGGTGCCGTGGGCGCAGATGTAGTCGATCTGCTCAGGGGCGACCCCGGCGTTGCGGTGCGCGGCGCGGATGCACTCGGCGATGCTGGCGGCGTCGGGGTGGACCATGTGCGCGGCGTCGCAGTTGGCGGCGTAGCCGAGGACCTCCGCATAGACGCGGGCGCCGCGGGCCCGTGCGTGCTCCAGCGTCTCCAGCAGCAGTACGGCGCCGCCCTCGCCGGTGATGATGCCGGACCGGTCGGCCGCGAAGGGACGGGGCAGGTCCTCCGCCATGGCGCCGAGCGCGTAGAACCCGGCGTGCGTGAGCCGGTTGACGGCGTCGGCGCCGCCGGCCAGCATCACCTCGGCCTCGCCGCTGCGCACCAGGTCGTAGGCGTAGCCCAGTGCGTAGTTGCTGGCCGAACACGCGGTCGGGATGGTCTGGGTCTCGCCGGCCAGCTCCAGCTCGGCGCTGACCGCGTTGGCGATCCGGGAGGCGGGGGTCTGCCCGGCCAGCTCCCCGTCGATGGACGGCAGGCCGTCGGCGAGCCACTGCTCCGCCAGTGCCTGGGCGACCGCGGACTCGCCGCTGGTGGTGCCCATGATCGCGCCGGCCCGGCCGGCCGCCAGCAGTCCCTCGTCGATCCCGGCGTCCGCGACGGCGAGCCGGGCGGCCGCGGCGGCCAGCAGGCCACTGCGGCCCCAGTGCCGCGGGTCGAGCCGCTTGAGGTGGTCGGCGGGTTCGAAGTCCAGGACTTCGCCGGCCTTGCGGCGTGGGAAGGCGCTCGCGTCGAAGCTCTGGATCGGCCCGGTGCCGTCGGCGCCGGCCCGGAGGGCGGACGCGAAGACGTCCGCCCCGATGCCGACCGGCGACACCGCGCCGAGCCCGGTGATGACCACCCGGCGCCGGGTGCGGTCCGGAAGCTCAGGCATGCGCGTCCTCCCCGGCGTGCTGCGCGACGGCGCCGACGAGGAGTCGCAGGTTCACCAGTTCCCCGAGTTCCGTCTTCGGAATGCTCACTCCCAGTTCCTTCTCTATTCGGGAGACGACGGTGATGAGTGAGAGGGAGTCGCTGTCGTAGTCTTCGGTGAAGTGACCCTCGTCGGTCAGTTCGCCCTCCTCCAGTTCCAGTTCCTCGGTGACGATCCGGCTCACCTGCTCGTGGTAGTCCGCTGCCGTCGCCACGGTCTGCTGAGTCATGTGTCTTCCTCTCGATCGCCGCTGTGTGCGGGCTGGACGAGAGGAACGTAGGCGGGCCCGGAACAGAGCGGCAAGGGGAGGCCAACCAAAGAGGCAGTGGGCTGACCGAAAGTGTCAGAGAACCCCTTTGGGGAATTCTCGAATCCGCTCGGGAGCCTATCGGAAGCTTTTATCTCCGCTCCATCGTCCTTCCAGGGGAATCGGTGACGATGACGTTCCTCCGAATCGGTGGCGATATCGCAGAGAAGTGGAGAGACCATCATGAGCGGACCGCGATTGGCACTGGTGTTTCCCGGCCAGGGCGCACAGCAGCCCGGGATGGGGCGCCTCTGGTCCGGCCGGCCCGGCTGGTCCCTGGCCGAGCGCGCGAGCGAGATCTCCGGACGCGATGTGCCGGAACTGCTGCTGCGGGCGGACGCGGAGACCCTGCGCCGCACCGACAACGCCCAGCTGGCCACGTTCGTGCTGGAAATGGTCGTCCTGGCCGAGCTGCGCCGCTGCCTGCCCGCCGCCCGGCGGCCGGTGGTGTGCGCCGGGCACAGCCTCGGCGAGTACGCCGCGCTGGTCGCGGCCGGGATCGTCGGCTTCGACGACGGCGTGCGCCTGGTCACCGCGCGCGGTGAGGCGATGCGCAGGGCCTGCGCCGCCGAACCCGGCACGATGGCCGCGGTCGTGGGCCTGCCCCCGGAGGACGTGGAGAAGGCCGCGCAGGAGATCCGCGACGGCGGCGGCCGGGTGTGGGTCGCCAACCTCAACTCCCCCCAGCAGAGCGTCCTGTCCGGCGAGGCCGGTGCGGTCGCCGCCTGCTCGGAGGCCGCGGAGCGGTTCGGCGCGGCCCGGATCGTCCCGATTCCGGTGGGCGGCGCATTCCACACCCCGCTGATGGAGTCCGCGGCCAACAAATTCGCGCGGGTGGCCGACGCGGTCGAGTACCTGCCCGGCCACACGCCGGTCGTGGCGAACGTCGACGCCCGCCCCCACCAGGAACCCGGCGGATGGCCGTGGCTGCTGACCCGCCAGATCACCGCCCCGGTGCGGTGGGCGGACTCGGTGCGTGCCATGGCCGGCGAGACCTACTGCGACATGTTCGTCGAGGTCGGCCCCGGCCGCACCCTCACCGGCCTCGCCCGCCGGATCGCCCCCGAGGTCTCCCGGCTGTCGATCGCCGAGCCGGGCCAGCTGCCCCCGGTGCCCGCCCCGGTCCGGAACGCGGCGTGACGGCCCGGGAGCGGTGGGACGCGGTCCTCGCGGCGGAGGAGACGCGGCCGGGCGAGACGGCGTCGCGGGCACCGTACTCGGTGGCCTGGAGCCGCCGCACGCTCGCCGAGCTCTTCGACCACTGCGGGGTCCCGGCGCGCGCCCGGACGCTGCCGGCCGCCCAGTCCCCCAACTACGGCATGGCACCGGACGAGGCGTCCGCCGCCCTCCACGCGACCGTCATCGACCACTACATCCGCAGCGCCTACTACCCCGAGGGGGGCGGCCAGATGATCGCGGCCGGCCTGCTGGAGGTGTCCGCGCGCACGGCGGAGTCCTCCGCACCCGCAGCCGGGTCACCCGGATCGTGGTCGACGGCGGGCGCGTCAGGGGCGTCGAGACGGCCGACGGCGGTCGCATCCACGCGCCGGTGGTGGTGTCCAACGCCGACTACCGGCGCACGGTCCTCGACCTCGTCGGCGAGGAGAACGTGCCGCGGCGGCTGGCGAACCGGACGCGGGAGGCACGGATGGCGCTGCCGTGGGCGGCGGTGTACGTGGCGCTGGACAAGGACATCGAGCAGGACGCGAACCTGTGGTGGTACCGCGGCGACGACATCGAGTCGTTCTACGCCGGCCTGCGCGAGGGCCGCGCCGCCGACGAGGACCGCGTCGACTTCGTGTTCGCGTCGTTCGCCTCCGCCAAGGACCCCGCCACCCGCAGGATCTGCCCGCCCGGGTACTCCAACTTCCAGCTGATGACACTCTGCCCGCCCGGCTTCGAGCGCTGGGGTGCCGGGACGGACCCGGCGGACGGGGCGTACCGCCGCGACCCCGGCTACCGGCGGTGGAAGGCCGGGCTGACCGAGGCCGTCCTGAAAACGGCCGAGGAGGCGCTCGGTCCGTTCCGGAGCCACATCACGCACGTGGAGGCCGCCACGCCGCTCACCCACGAGCGGTACATGCTCTCCACCGGCGGCACCCCCTTCGGCATGGCCCGCTGGGGTGCGGCCGGGGCGCGCCCCGGCACGGCCACCCCTGTCGAGGGCCTCCACATCGCGGGCTCCGCCACCCGCTACGGCAACGGCATCACCGGCTCCGCGGTCAGCGGCATCGCCTACGCGGGGGAGATCCTCGGCCGCCGCCTGATGCACGACGTGCACGCCGGCGCCGTCCTGGGCGATCCGTCGGCGCTGCCGATCCGGCCCGACGGCTGGGATCCGCTCGCGGTGTGCCGGGAGAGGGGCTCCTACCGGCGGCGGTCCGGGGGGAGCGCGCCGTAACCCGCCGCCTCACCCCGCCCCCGGTGCGGCTCTGCCGCCGGAGCCGCCGGAGGCTCCAGAACCTCCGGAGCCGCCGTCGCCGTCCCCGGCGCGCTCCACGCGGACCGCGCAGACCTTGAACTCCGGCATGCGCGAGATCGGGTCCAGGGCCGGGTTGGTCAGGGTGTTGGCGCGCCCCTCGCCCGGCCAGTGGAACGGCATGAACACCGTGTCCGGGCGGATGCCCGGTGTGATCCGGGCCGGCGCCACCGCCCGCCCCCGCCGCGAGACCACCG
>NZ_JAKMAY010000351.1:0-5366 GCF_022015835.1 Streptomyces sp. ICN903
GGGCCGGCCCCGGGCGGGGGTGCGGGCCCCGGGCCGCGGGGCTCAGGCCTGCGCGGCGACCTTGTCGGAGACGGGCCGGATGGGCCGGTCCGGGGTGCGCGCCGCGGCGGGCCGCGTGCGGATGGCCAGCACGGTGCAGCCCTCCCGGCTGGACATCTGGTGCCGGGTGCCCGGGGCCTCGACGACCAGGTCGCCCTTGGTGTACGAGGGTCCGTCGCTGTGGTCGAGGACGCCGTCGAGGACGAGCATCAGCTCGTAGCCCAGGTGCTCGTGGAAGTCGCCGTGGGCGCCGGGCGGGAAACGCAGGATCAGGCCGACGGAGTCCTCGCCCTTCTCCTCGTCGGGGGCCCACAGAACGTGGTGCTCGACCCCGACCCGTCCGGGCTCCTTCCAGGGCACCCACGAGAGGTCGGTGAGTTCGAAACCGCTGCGGAAGACATTGGGGATGAATTCGATATCGGACATCTATTCCTCTTGTTCGGGTGGGGTCGTGAGACTTCCCGGGTATCTCCCGGGACGGGCGTCCATGCCGGGAGAAAACCTTCGAACACGAGGCTATCTTCGCTGTGCGGCTCTATCGGGAGAGCTGTCGATTTCCGGTATCGAGGTTTCCGATACCCCTTTTTGCGTATTCTTCGGAAGGTGCCCGGCGCGGAAGGGGCCGGGCGTCTTCCGGGGGGAACGGAACGCGCGGAACGCACGGAAAACGGGGCCGCCCGGCCCCTTCCGGGCGCCGGGCGGCGGGAACGTGGTGGCCGGCGGCGCCGGCCGGCGGACGGATCAGACCAGGACCGGACCGGCGGACGGGCCGGGCGCGTCCGCCGCCGGTGCGCCGCCCGCCGGCGCCGCGGTCGTCCGGCGGGCCAGGCTCAGGAAGGCCGAGACGGCGGGGGAGAGCCAGCCGCCGCCCGGCAGCAGGGCCTGCACGTGCATCACGGCGCTGGGCAGGGAGTCGACCGGCACCGGCCCCTCCGGCGCCGAACCGCAGCCGACCGCCGCCCGCGGGACCATGGCGACCCCCAGTCCGGCGCCCGCCAGGCCGAGGGCGCCGCGCGTGGAACCGGTCTCCATGAGGGTCGGCGCCTCCCCCCGCACCGCCGTCAGGTACTGCGGCAGGACGTGCTGGGAGGCGCAGTCGGGGTCCACCACCAGGACCCGGTCCATCGAGGAGGGGTCGCCCGCGGAGGAGCCGGCCGGGCCGACGGGGACGAAGGGGACGGGGAAGAGCGCCTCGCGCAGCACGCCGCCCGCCGCCGCGGCCTTCCGCTCCCCGGCGTCGCGGGCGAAGGTCAGCCCCACGTCCACGCCCCCGGAGGCCACGGCGGCCTCCACGTCACCGGTGCTCATCACTTTCAGGGAGAGGCTGATGCGGGGGTACCGGTAGCGGCTCTGCCTGACGATCTCCTGCAGTTCGTACTCCATGAGGGGGGCGGTCGCCCCGACCACGACCCGTCCGGTCGGCTCGCCCTTGTTCTTGAGCGCGACGGACATCTCGTCCATGACGCTTAATATGCGTCCGACATATACACGGAACGTCTCGCCGGCGGCTGTGAGGCGAACACCGTGCGGTAGGCGGTGGAAGAGCGGCGACCCGACCCTGTTCTCCAGGGACCTCACATGGGCTGTCACACTCGACTGGGAATATCCGAGATTCCTGGCTGTTTTCGTGAGGCTGCCGGTCCTGGCCACTTCCCAGAAAGTTCTGAGTTGGTATGCGGAAAAATCCATGCGAAATCCCCCACGGCAGTGCTCTGACGGCCCGCGCGGTCGCAGGAGGGCCACCGGCCCGGGCACCGGCCCCGGTCGGCGCGGCGGCCGGCCGTCCCGGCGGCCGCCCTGCCCCTGCGGCCGCCCACCGGCCGCCGCGCCGACCGTGCCCTGTCCCCCGGCTCGATACCCCCGCCCCCGTGAAGCGAACCCGTGATCGATGTTGGTCTGTGCCTGCGCAGCACCTGAAACGCTAGCATCACGCCCAGACCGTTAGGAGATGACAGTGGCAAAATCGCTTGTCACGAACAGTAGTCGGAGACCGCAGGTCGAGCCACTGCCCGTCGAGTTCGCCAACACCCTCTCCGCGGTCAGGGGGTGCCTCGTCGAGGGCCTCGGGTCGCCCGCCGAGCTGGAGTCGTGGCTGCGGCGCCACCGGGACCTGTTCCCCGAGCCCGGGCCCCTGCGGAAGGACGAGCTCCGCGCCGGCGAGCAGCAGCTCGTCCACGCGCGTGTCCTGCGCGACGCCCTCCGGCGCCTGATCGCCGCGCGGGTCGATCGCAAGGTGCCCGATCCGTGGGACATCGCGCACGTCAACCGTGCTTCCGGAATGAGCCAGTCCTGGCCCGTCCTGGTCTGGCGGGACGCCCACGCGCCCGGCGCGGACTCCCTGTGCACCGCGGACGCCGTCACCCACGCGCTGTCGCTGATCGCCCGCAGCTCGGTGCTCCTGCTGTCCGGGGAGCAGGGCGCGCTGCTGCGCAGCTGCCGGGCCCCGGGGTGCGTGCTCTTCTTCTACCGCCACCACCCCCGCCGCGCGTGGTGCTCGAGCGGCTGCGGCAACCGCGCACGGGTCGCCCGGCACCATGCGAGGCGCTGCGTCGGTGACGGAAAGTGACGAAAGGCCGATCCGCAGGTGGCGGGAGAACGGCAATGGAGAGGTAAAAATTCATTAGCGCACAACGTCGGCCGAACGTCGCGGACACCTCCGCGACCCTCATCGGAGTGGCCGATCGCAGGCATCGGCGAAGTGATCGGGAGAGCGCTCCCCGCGCCGTTAGCGTCCTCGGCGAGGCCCTGCCAGGGGCCGGCCCGGAGGTGTCCGCACCACCGGGCCGGCCCGCCGGAGCGGGCCCTTCACCTGTCACGAGAGGACCACTCGCATGTCCGGAATCGCTCCGACGCGCCGCAGCGTCCTGGTCAAGGCCGCCGCCACCGCCCTCGCGGTGGGCGCCCTGGTCTCCGTCTCGCCCGCCACGGCGGTCGCCGAGACCCCCGCGCAGCCGACCGACCGCGTCATCTACTGGAACCGGGTTCTCCTGGACGCCTTCCGCGAGGTCGGCGGCCACCCCGGCCCGCTCACCCGGGGCGGGGCGATGCTCAACACCGCCATGTACGACGCCGCCAACTCCATATCCGGGCAGGGCAAGCCCTACCTGACCGACATGACCCAGGCCCGCGGCAGACACGGCTCCCTCAACAGCGCCCTCGACCACGCCGCCTACCACGCGCTCAAGGGCGCCTACCCGCAGCTCGACTTCAGCGACGAGCTCGCGACCGCCCTCGCCCTGCCCGACAGCGGCAACCGGTACGACAAGGCGTTCGGCAAGCTGCTGGGCATCCGGGTCGGCACGAACATCGTCATCGAGCGCTCCGACGACGGCGCGGACGACGCCACGCCGTACAACGTGATCAACGAGCCCGGGTACTGGCGCCCCACCACCCCGGGCGCGGGTCCCGCCGGCGCCAACTGGGGCAAGGTCAAGCCCTGGGTGCTCCAGAGCGGTTCGCAGTTCCGCCCGCAGGAGCCGCTGGGCTTCGAGGACCGCGAGGAGCTGCTGGCCAGCGAGGGCTACGCGGCCCAGGTCGACGAGGTGCGGCGACTGGGCGGCGCCGACTCCACCGAGCGCACCGCCGACCAGACCGAGATCGCCCGCTTCTGGGCCAACGACGCCGACGGCACCTACAAGCCGGTGGGCCAGCAGTACGAGCACGCCATCATCGTCCAGCAGACCCTGCGGCCCCACGACACCTCGTACCAGACCTCCCGGCTGTTCGCCCTGCTGTCGATGGGCCTGGCGGACGCGGCGATCTCGGTGTGGGAGTCGAAGTACCACACGGGCCTGTGGCGCCCGGAGACGGCGATCAAGCTCGCCGACACCGACGGCAACGACCTGACCGTCGCCGACCCGGACTGGAAGCCGCTGTCGGCCACCGCGGCCGGCACGCACTTCTCGCCGTCCTTCCCGACCTACTCCTCGGGCCACTCGGGCATCGCGGCGGCCTGGGCGGGCATCCTCCAGGACTACTTCGGCACCGACCAGGTCTCCTTCACCGGCACCACCGACGACCCGAACGCCGTCGGCGTCACCCGCAGCTTCACCAGCCTGAGCCAGGCCGCGCAGGAGAAGGCCGACAGCCGCCTGTACGCCGGCGTCCACTTCCGCATGGACAACGACGCCGCGCTGGCGCAGGGCTACCAGGTGGCCGACTACGTCTACGCCAACGCCCTGAAGTGATCCGCGACTCGACGAAGTGACCCGCCCGGCCGCGGTGCCCCGGAACCCCTCCGGCGCCGCGGCCGGAGCCCGTCCGGGGATCAGGACCGCCGCTGCCTGTGGTGGCGCGCCACCCGCACCCGGTTGCCGCACCCCGGGGTGCACCACTCCCGGCGCCGGTGGGACTTGACGAAGTACAGGATGCAGCCCGGGGCCGCGCAGGCGCGCACCCCGTGCCGTCCCGGGCCCGCCAGCAGCTCCACGCCGGAGACGGCCACCGCGCCGAGCAGGACCATCAGGGGGTCGGACTCGGCCCAGCGCACCACCGGGCCGTCCGCCGACCCGGCCGCCGTCCCGCCCGCCGCACCGTCCCCGATCTCGGGCCAGCTCACGGCGAGCCTCGCGGCCCGGTTCACCACGGCGACCGGCTGCTCGCCGTAGGGCTCCTCCGCGACGCAGGCGCGGCTCAGCTCCCTCAGCGCCTCGCGCAGCCGCCGGAACTCCTCCAGGTGCGAGGCGGTCGCCGGGCCCGCCGCCGGCCGGGCCGGCTCAGGGGGGAGCGCCTGCGCGTGCTCCTCCAGCCAGAGGTCCAGGTCGGCCGGGACGGCCAGCGCGTCCACCAGGCTGCCGCGCAGCCCGCCCTGGATGAACGTGGTGTTCACCAGGTCCAGCGCCAGGGGTTCCCCGCTCAGAGGGGGCCGGGGCCTCTCGCCGCTCTCCGTCTTCGCCACCCCCTCGCCGATCCGGGTTGTCGCCTCGCTGACGATAATGCCATACTCCCGAGCTAATGGATTACATGCGAATCCATCCATTACCAATTGAAGATCATCCGGAGGTCTCCGTGACAGCAGAACCGTCCGTCGGCACCGCCCCGGCTCCGACGCCGGCGCAGGCTCCGACGCCGGCCCCTGCCGCTCCCTCCCCGGCACCGGCCGCCACCGGGCGGCTGACCAGCCGGGCGCCGGCCCGCCCGCCCGCGCTCACCGTCGCCGTGGCCACCGCCGGCTCGGTCGCCGGGCTCGTCCTGCTGGTGGCCATCGGCGCCTGGCTGGACCAGGTCTGGCTGATCCCCCCGCTCGCGGCCAGCTCCGCCCTGGTCTTCGGAGCCCCCGCCCTGCCCCTGGCCCAGCCGCGCAGCGTCGTCGGCGGGCAGCTGCTCTC
>NZ_JAKMAY010000352.1:0-5333 GCF_022015835.1 Streptomyces sp. ICN903
GGTCAGAGGGGCGGGACGGTGCCCATCGCCCGGTCCAGGGCGATCTCGATCAGCACCCGCTCCGGGTTGGGCGCGGGGGTGCGCCCGTACCGCTCGGCGTAGCGGGCGACCGCGTCCGCGATCGCGGACGCGTCGGTGCGCACCGACGCGACGCCCTCCAGGGTGGCCCAGCGCCCCCGGTCCACCTGGCAGACGGCGGCCCGGGCGCCTTCGGGCCTCCCCGCGGCGGCCAGGACGTTGGCGACCTTGGCGCTGGTGCGGCGGGTGATGACCCGCGCCAGGCCGGCCCCGGGATCGTAGGTGACCCCGACGGGCACCACGTGGGGAGTGCCGTCGGGGCGGAGCGTGGTCAGGGTGCACAGGTGCCGCTCCCGCCAGAAGGCGAGGTACGCGTCATCCGGGTGCCTGGGGTCCCGCCGGGATTCACTGGCCATGCTCCGGAAACTATCCCGGCGGCACTCCCGTTCGCCCCTTGAGTGGAATAGACTCAACTTACTGCATGCTGATGTGTGCAGAGTTGGCGACAGGAGGAGGAGCACGCACCCGTGGACGCCGAGCTGACCAACAGGAGCCGGGACGCGATCAGCGCGGCCAACAACCGCGCCCTCACCGGGGGCCACCCCGACATCACCCCGGCACATCTGCTGCTGGCCCTGCTGGAGGGCCAGGACAACGAGAACATCCAGGACCTGCTCGCGGCGGTCGACGCCGACCAGGCCGCCCTGCGCTCGGCGGCCGAGCGGCTGCTGGGCTCGCTGCCCAGCGTGCAGGGCTCCACCGTCGCCAAGCCGCAGCCCGACCGCGACCTGATGGCCGTCCTCGCCGACGCCTCCCGGCGGGCGAAGGAGCTGGGTGACGCCTACATCTCCACCGAGCACCTGCTCATCGGCCTGGCGGCCAGGGGCGGCCAGACCGGCAGGCTGCTCACCGAGCAGGGGGCCACCGCCGAGAAGCTGCTCACCGCCTTCGAGACCGCCCGCGGCGGCCAGCGCGTCACCACCGCCGACCCCGAGGGCACCTACAAGGCCCTGGAGAAGTTCGGCACCGACCTGACCGCCGCGGCCCGCGAGGGCCGGCTCGACCCCGTCATCGGCCGCGACCAGGAGATCCGCCGCGTGGTGCAGGTGCTCTCGCGGCGCACCAAGAACAACCCGGTCCTCATCGGCGAGCCCGGCGTCGGCAAGACGGCGGTCGTCGAGGGCCTGGCGCAGCGGATCGTCAAGGGCGACGTCCCCGAGTCGCTGAAGAACAAGCGCCTGGTCGCCCTCGACCTGGGCGCGATGGTGGCCGGGGCCAAGTACCGCGGCGAGTTCGAGGAGCGGCTCAAGGCCGTCCTGGGCGAGATCAAGTCCAGCGACGGGCGGATCATCACCTTCATCGACGAGCTGCACACCGTCGTGGGCGCGGGCGCCGGCGGCGACTCGGCGATGGACGCGGGCAACATGCTCAAGCCCATGCTGGCCCGCGGCGAGCTGCGCATGGTCGGCGCCACCACGCTGGACGAGTACCGCGAGCGGATCGAGAAGGACCCGGCCCTGGAGCGCCGATTCCAGCAGGTGCTGGTCGCCGAGCCCACCGTCGAGGACACCATCGCCATCCTGCGCGGCCTCAAGGGCCGCTACGAGGCGCACCACAAGGTGCAGATCGCCGACGGCGCGCTGGTGGCCGCCGCCGCCCTGTCCGACCGCTACATCACCTCCCGCTTCCTGCCGGACAAGGCCATCGACCTGGTCGACGAGGCCGCCTCCCGGCTGCGCATGGAGATCGACTCCTCGCCCGTGGAGATCGACGAGCTGCAGCGCGCCGTGGACCGGCTGAAGATGGAGGAGCTGGCGCTGGCGGGCGAGAGCGACGAGAGCTCCCGGGAGCGGCTGGAGCGGCTGCGCCGCGAACTGGCCGACCGCGAGGAGGAGCTGCGGGGGCTGACCGCCCGCTGGGAGAAGGAGAAGCAGGGCCTCAACCGCGTCGGCGAGCTGAAGGAGAGGCTCGACGAGGTGCGCGGCCAGGCCGAGCGCGCCCAGCGCGACGGCGACTTCGAGACCGCCTCCAAGCTGCTGTACGGCGAGATCCCCACCCTGGAACGCGAGCTGGAGGAGGCCTCGGCCGCCGAGCAGGAGCAGGAGACGAGCAAGGACACCATGGTCAAGGAGGAGGTCGGCTCGGACGACATCGCCGACGTCGTCGCCTCCTGGACCGGCATCCCCGCCGGACGGCTGCTGGAGGGCGAGACAAGGAAGCTGCTGCGCATGGAGGAGGAGCTGGGCCGGCGGCTGATCGGCCAGAGCGAGGCCGTACGCGCCGTATCCGACGCCGTGCGCCGCTCCCGCGCCGGAGTCGCCGACCCCGACCGGCCCACGGGCTCGTTCATGTTCCTCGGCCCCACCGGCGTCGGCAAGACCGAGCTGGCCAAGGCGCTCGCCGACTTCCTCTTCGACGACGAGCGGGCCATGGTCCGCATCGACATGAGCGAGTACGGCGAGAAGCACTCGGTCGCCCGGCTGGTCGGCGCGCCCCCCGGCTACGTCGGCTACGAGGAGGGCGGCCAGCTCACCGAGGCCGTGCGCCGGCGCCCGTACAGCGTGGTACTGCTGGACGAGGTGGAGAAGGCCCACCACGAGGTCTTCGACATCCTGCTCCAGGTCCTCGACGACGGGCGGCTGACCGACGGGCAGGGGCGGACGGTGGACTTCCGCAACACCATCCTCGTGCTCACCTCCAACCTCGGCAGCCAGTTCCTGATGGACCCCCTCGCCAAGGAGGAGGAGAAGCGGGAGAAGGTCATGGCGAGCGTCCGCTCCGCCTTCCGGCCGGAGTTCCTCAACCGGCTGGACGACCTGGTGATCTTCTCCGCGCTCAGCGGCGAGGAACTGCGCAGCATCGCCCGGCTCCAGATCGACGCCCTCTCCCGGCGCCTGTCCGACCGCCGCCTCACCCTCGACGTCTCCGACGCCGCGCTGGACTGGCTGGCGGTCGAGGGCAACGACCCGGCCTACGGAGCCCGGCCGCTGCGCCGCCTGGTCCAGACGGCCATCGGCGACCGGCTCGCCCGCGCGATCCTGGCCGGCGAGGTCCGCGACGGCGACACCGTCCGCGTGGACGTCGCCCTGGAGGCGGAGGGCCTGACCGTCGTCCCGGTGCGGTGACCGCGACGCTGTGACAGACGGTGCCCGGCGGCTCCTGAACCGCCGGGCACCGCCACGCATGCGCCCTGCCGGAGAAGGGAACCCCCATGCGGTCGGACGATCGTGTCAGTCCGACGGACGAGCGGTGAAGCCCGGGCTTGCCAGGACCGGGCCGGGGTGGGGGAGGATGGCAGGAATCGTATGAAGGGAAATCCACGGTGACTATCGACCCGTCCTCGATCCCGAACTTCGGGGGCCAGCAGCCCGAACAGCAGCCGACGGGGCCTGCCGGGCCCGTCATCCCGGACCAGGACCTGGTCAAGCAGCTCCTCGACCAGATGGAGCTGAAGTACGTCGTCGACGACGAGGGTGACCTCGCGGCGCCGTGGGAGGAGTTCCGCACCTACTTCATGTTCCGCGGCGAGAAGGAGCAGCAGGTCTTCTCCGTCCGGACGTTCTACGACCGCCCCCACTCCATCGAGGACAAGACCCGCCTGCTGGAGCTGATCGACGACTGGAACCGCCGCACCCTGTGGCCGAAGGTCTACAGCCACACGCACGACGACGGCACGGTCCGCCTGATCGGCGAGGCCCAGATGCTGGTCGGCGTCGGCGTCTCGCTGGAGCACTTCGTCTCCAGCACGGTGAGCTGGATCCGCGCCTCGGTCGAGTTCGACCGCTGGCTCGTGGAGCAGCTCGGCCTGGCCAAGGACGTCGAGGAGTCCGACGGTGAGGGCGAGGGCTGACCTCTCCGCCCTCCACACGAGGCCCCGCGCGGCCCCGGTGCACGGAACGCTTCGCGTCCGCCGCGCCGGGGCCGCCGCGCGTCCGGCGCCCCGAGGACCGGGGCGCCGGACGCCGCGGCGCGCGGGTTCGGACCGCCGCCGGCCGTCAGGAGGCGGCCCGGGCGCGGTCCGGGGCCGGGGTCAGCGCGCCCAGGCGCTCCACCGCCTCCCGCAACACCTCCTCGCGCTTGCAGAACGCGAAGCGCACGAAGTGCGCGCCCTGCGCCGCGTGGTCGTAGAAGACCGCGTTGGGCACGGCGACGACACCGCAGCGCTCGGGCAGGGCGCGGCAGAAGGCCACACCGTCGCTCTCGCCCAGGGGACGGATGTCGGTGGTGACGAAGTACGTGCCGGCGGGGCGGAAGACCTCGAAGCCCGCCCGGGTCAGGCCGTCCGCGAGCAGGTCCCGCTTGGCGCGCAGGTCCTCGCGCAGCTCCGTGTAGTACGAGTCCGGCAGGGCGAGCGCCTCGGCCACCGCGTACTGGAAGGGGCCGGCCGAGACGTACGTCAGGTACTGCTTGGCCGAGCGCACCGCCGACACCAGCTCCGGCGTGCCCGTCACCCAGCCGACCTTCCAGCCCGTGAAGGAGAAGGTCTTGCCGGCGGAGGAGATGGAGACGGTGCGCTCGCGCATCCCCGGCAGGGAGGCGATGGGGACGTGCTCGCCTTCGAAGACCAGGTGCTCGTAGACCTCGTCGGTGACCACCAGCAGGTCCCGCTCCACCGCCAGCGCGGCGATCGCCGTCAGCTCCTCGCGGGTGAGGACGGTGCCGGTGGGGTTGTGCGGGGTGTTGAGCAGGATCAGCCGGGTGCGGCCGGTGACGGCGTCGCGCAGCTCGTCCAGGTCCAGGCGGTACGCCGGCCCGGGCCCGGGGGAGGGCCGCAGGGTGACGGGGACGCGGGTGCCGCCGGCCATGGCGACGCAGGCCGCGTAGGAGTCGTAGTACGGCTCCAGCGCGATCACCTCGTCGCCCGGCTCCAGCAGGGCCAGCAGGGCGGCGGCGATCGCCTCGGTGGCCCCGGCGGTGACCAGGACCTCGGTGTCGGGGTCGTACTCCAGGCCGTGAAAGCGCCGCTGGTGGCCGGCGATCGCGTCGCGCAACTCGGGGACGCCGGGGCCGGGCGGGTACTGGTTGCCGCGGCCGTCCCGCAGGGCGCGCACGGCGGCTTCGCGGACCTGTTCGGGCCCGTCGGTGTCGGGGAAGCCCTGGCCCAGGTTGATCGATCCGGTCCGGACGGCCAGCGCCGACATCTCGGCGAAGACCGTCGTGCCGAACCCGGCCAGGCGGCGGTTGAGCAGCGGTCGTCCGGTGGAGGTCATGGCGGTCATCCTCCGCCCGGTACCCGGCTTCCTCAACTCCCCCCGCCCGTGCTTTGCTGCGGACATCGTGACGGCGGCCCCGGTGGGGGCTCGGAGGAGGGGTGT
>NZ_JAKMAY010000353.1:0-5217 GCF_022015835.1 Streptomyces sp. ICN903
CTGGCGCGGGACGGCGGGGCGCGCGCCCGGCGGGCCGGCCGGCGCGGCCGGTTCGGCGCGCGGTGCGACGCGGGTGCCCGATCCCTGGCGGGCCGTCAGCCAGCCCTCGGCGACGAGTTCGGCGTAGGCGTCGGCCACGGTGTTGCGGGCGACGCCGAGGTCGGCGGCGAGCGAGCGGGAGGAGGGCAGCCGGGTGCCGGGGGCGAGGCGGCCGGTGCGGACGGCGTCGCGCAGGGCACGCATCAGGGAGGCCCTCAGGCCCCCCGGCCCGCCGAGGTCCAGATGGAGGTCGCTGCCGGCGCCGACGGCCCCGTCGGCCGGGCCGTCGGCCGGAGCACCGGCCGGAGCATCGGCCGGATTGGCCCAGGATTCCCGCATGGAAGTGGACCATACTCCTGGGCTAACGCCCGCCTAGGGTCGTCACCATGACGACAGTTCACGAACACGGCCCGCGCATGAACCTCTGGAAGCTCGTCCCCGAGGTGTACAAGGGGATGGCCGCCTTCGAGGCCGCGGCGTCGAAGGGGCTGGACCCGGTCATCGCCGAACTGGTCAAGACCCGCGCCTCGCAGCTCAACAAGTGCGCCTTCTGCCTCGACATGCATCTGGCCGACGCCCGCAAGCTGGGCATCGACCAGCTCAAGCTGGACCTGCTCGACGCCTGGGAGGAGGCCCACGGCCTCTACACCGACAAGGAGCAGGCCGCCCTCGCCCTCACCGAGGCGGTCACCCGGCTGGACGGCGGCACGCCGCAGGGGCACTACGTCCCGGACGAGGTCTACGAGCGGGCGGCGAAGAACTTCGAGGAGACCGAACTGGCCCATCTGATCTCGCAGATCGTCTCCATCAACGCCTGGAACCGCTTCCAGGTGGCCACCCGCGCCGTGCCCGGCTCGCTCAGGGACAAGGGCCGGCGGTGACCGGTGGCGGCCGGGGCGCGGTGGACGCCTTCCGCGCCCTCCACCACCGCGACGCGCCCCTGGTCCTGCCCAACGTCTGGGACGCGGTGAGCGCCCGCGCCTTCGCCGGCGCGGGCTTCCCCGCGCTGGCCACCTCCAGCAGCGCGGTGGCCGCCACCCTGGGGTACGCCGACGGTGAGGACACCCCACCCGGCGAGATGTTCGCGGCCGTCGCCCGGATCGTCCGCGCGGTGGACGTCCCCGTCACCGCCGACATCGAGCGGGGCTACGGGCTGGCCCCGCGGGAGGTCGCCGAGCGGCTGCTGGAGGCCGGGGCGGTCGGCTGCAACCTGGAGGACTCCGGACCGGCCGCACGGGGGTTGGCCGATCCGGGGCTGGCCGATCCGGGGCGCCAGGCGGAGAGGCTGGCCGCGGTGTGCGCGGCGGCGGACGGAAGGCTGCTGGTCAACGCCCGGATCGACACCTATCTGCGCGGCACCGGCGACCCTCTGGCGGCGGCGGTGGAGCGCGGGCGGCTGTACGCGGCGGCGGGCGCCGAGTGCGTCTACCCCATCGCCGCGCCCCCGGACCACCTGCCGGTGCTGGCCGCGGAGATCGGCGTCCCGGTCAACGCCCTGTGCCGCCCCGGCGCCCCCTCCCCCGCCGAACTGGGCGCCCTGGGCGCCTCCCGTGTCACCTTCGGCGGCTCCCTCCACGCCCGCGCCTCCGCCGCCGTCGCGGAACTCGCGGCGGGGCTGCGTACGGGCTGAGGACCGCTCACGCCCCGGTGCCCGCGCGCCCGGCGGGGAAACCGTGCGTGCGCGCGGCGAGCACGACGGCCGACACCGGCACCAGGAGGACGAGGACGCTCCAGGGGAGCGAGGAGGCACCGGCCGTCCCGAGGAGCAGACCGCCGACGACCCCGCCTCCCGCCATGGCCGCGTTCCACAGGGTGACGAGTATCGCCTGTGCGGAGTCCGCCTGTTCGCCGGCGGCGTCGCCCGCGGCGGTCTGCAGGAGGGTCGGGGCGCCTCCCCAGCCCAGACCCCACAGGATCGCGGCGGCGTAGACGGGTACGGCACCGCCGTCCGCCACCGCCAGCACGGCGGACGCCGCGCCGACCAGGAGGACCCCCGCGACGGCGAGAACCCGCAGACGGCGGTTGACGTGAGCCCCGACCGCCCAGATGCCCACCAGGCAGGCGGCGCCGAACACCAGCAGCACCAGGCCGGTGGAGCCGCCCATTCCGAGCCGGTCGAGGAGGACGGCGACGTAGGCGTAGAGAATGGTGTGGGCCAGCACGAACACCAGGGTGACGAACAGGACCGGCGCCACCCCGGGGACGGTGAGGACCCGCAGCAGCGGAGGCCGGTTCCCGGCCCGCTGCCCGGGGAAGTCCGGCACCACCGCGGCGATCCACACGAGCAGGCCGAGGGTGAGCCCGGTCATGATCAGGAAGGCCGCTCGCCAGCCCAGCGCTCCACCGACGAAGGTCCCCGCGGGCACGCCCAGGGACAGGGCGACCGGTATGCCGGCCATGGCGACGGCGATCGCCCTGCCCTGGAGGTGGACGGGCGCCATGCGGCGGGCGTACCCGGCCAGCAGTGCCCAGGCCAGCCCCGCGGCCACCCCGGCGGCGAACCGGGCCGTCATGGTGAGGGCGTAGGAGGACGAGAGCGCCGTGACGGTGTTGGCGACGGCGAAGCCGGCCATCGCCGCCGTCAGCAGCCGTTTGCGCCGCCATCCGGCGGTCGCCGCGGTGAGGGGGATCGCGGTGAGCGCGGTCCCGAGCGCGTAGACGGTCACGGCCTGGCCCGCCGCGGACTCGCCCACGCCCAGGTCCGCGCTCATGGCGGGCAGCACGCCCGCGGGCAGCGTCTCGGTCAGGCTGGTGACGAACACGGCCGTGGCCAGCGCGAGCAGCGCGGGCATGGGAAGCTTCCGGCCCCCGGCTTCCTTTCCGGAAGCGGTCGTCGGCATGGTGTGGGTGGTCATGCCGTGCATGCTCGGACCCTCACACCGGTGTGAGGGTCAACGCGGAACAGTGTGAGGGCGGTCACATGCGCATCGGAGAACTGTCGGAGCGGACCGGCGCCTCCCGGCGGCTGCTGCGCTACTACGAGGAGCAGGGGCTGATCGTCTCCAGCCGCTGCGCGAACGGCTACCGGTCGTACGGCGAGGCCACCGTGGACCGTGTCGCGCAGGTCAGAGGACTGCTCGACGCCGGACTGCCGACCCGGATCATCCGGCAGATCCTGCCGTGCCTGGACAAGCCCCGGGCCATCCACTTCCCCGACGCCACGCCGGAGATGCTCGCGACCCTGGAGGAGGAGCGCGACCGCATGACCGCGCGCATCAGATGCCTGACCCGCAACCGGGACGCCATCACCGAGTACCTCGAAGCGGTGCGCGCCGGTGCCCGTGCGGACGCGGCCTCCGCGCCCGGCGGGGACGGAAGCTGAGGCGGGAGGCCGCCGTACGGCTCGGCGGCCGGGGGCGTCTTTGAGCCAACTTGCCGGTGGCCGTGCCGCAATCGCGGCATCGGGTTGCGCACGACCCGGCGTTTGGTGACGATCTCCCAGGAGGCGCCGAGAACCGACACCCGGCCGACCACCCCGCGGCGCCGCCTCCAGGACCCCGAAGGCGACGCCGCGCGAAGCGGGAGGCGCCGGAAAGGACACGCCGGTGGCAGCGTCCCCCCTGCGCTTACCGGGCCGCCGCCGTGCCCGGTTCCGGGAGATGCAGCGCGACTGCGAGAGGCGCCTCGCCGAGATCGGCGTCGTCTCCGGTCACGACGGCACCGCAAACGCCGCGGGCACCACCGGTGCCGGGGGTATCACGGCCGTCTGCGAACAGGTGGGGCGGCGGCGCGGGCGCACCATCCGCCTCGTCCCGATGGAGCTGGAGGAGCCGCTGCTCCACGGCCTGTGGATCGCCCTGCCGGACACGGACGTCATCGTCTACCGGGCGAACACCAGCAGGCCCCACCAGGAGCACATCATCGCCCACGAGCTCTCCCACATCATCTGCGAGCACGACTTCGGCGCGCTCCCCGGGCCGGCCGTCCCGGCGCACCTCTTCCCGGAGGCCGATCCGGATCTCGTCCGCAGGTCGCTGAAGCGCTCCGCCTACGACGACCGGGCCGAGCAGGAGGCCGAGATGATGGCGTCGCTCCTCCTGGCGCACACCCGCCGCAAGGCCGTCCCCGGCCCGGAGGACGCCGACGCCCTGCCGCCCGAGGACGCCACCGTGATGGCCCGTGTGGAAAGCGTCGTCGGCCGCGGATGATCTACGACGCCCTGTCCCACCTGTGCGCCCTCGTCGGGCTCGCCGCGTTCTGCTACAAGCTCCCCGAGCTCCTGCGGCGCAGGGGTGATCCGGCCCTGTGGGCCCTGGAGACCTACTTCCTGTGCTCCGGGATCAGCTTCCTCATCGACCTCAACTGGCTGCGCGACGACGTCTCCCGCCTGTTCGGCTACCCGAACCTCACCACGCTCCTGACGCAGGCCGCGGTGGTCGTGCTGACGGCCGCCCAGCAGGTCGTACTGGTCCACTGGTCGCACCCGCCCGAGCGGGCGGCGGTACTGGCCCGGCGGCGCGTGCTGGCGTTCTCCGCCGCGCTGGCGGTCCTGGTCGTGCTGTTCTTCGTCGTGGAGCCCTACCGGCAGACCGCCTCCGCCGAGGGCACCCTGCTGAGCAACATGCGCGACCGCGACTACGCGGGATACCTGCTCCTCTACATCACCGTCTGCGCGGTGGGGCAGGTCGGGGCCGTACGGCTGTCCTACCGCTACGCGCTCATCGCCCGCCGCACCTGGCTGCGCGCGGGCATGTGGACGGTCACCGCCGGCGCCTCGCTCATCCTGCTCTACTGCGCCATCCGCTACACCCAGATCGCCGGCACCCAGCTCGGCCACGACATGAGCGCCTGGGAACCCGCCTACTGGCTGGCCGGGAGCGTGGGGGCGCTGCTGCAGGTGTTCGGCTGGACGGTGCCGTCCTGGGGCCCCGCCCTCTCCGGCCGGCTGCGCGGCTACCGCTCCTACCTGCGGCTGCGCCCCCTGTGGTGGGCCCTGTACGAGGCGGTGCCGGCGATCGCCCTCGAACCGCCGCCCAGGCGGCCGCTGGACCTGCTCCCGCCGGCCGGCCTCGACTACCGGCTCCACCGGCGCGTCATCGAGATCCTCGACGGCTACCACGCCCTGGGCCCGCATCTGCCGCGCGGCGCGGAGCGGGGCTCTCCGGCCGACGAGGCCCGGCTGCTGAGGTCCGCCCTCGACGCGCGGGCCGGGGCCCCGGCGGGCCCCCCGCCCTCCTC
>NZ_JAKMAY010000354.1:0-5212 GCF_022015835.1 Streptomyces sp. ICN903
CCGCACCCCCGCGGCCGTCGAGGAGGTGCCCCCGCACGCCCCCTACGAACCGGACGACCGCGCGGTCGTGGCCCACACCAGCGGAAGCACCGGCCGGCCCAAGAGCATCGGCCAGTCCTTCCGCACCTGGAACTCCCTCGTGGACGTCTTCCCCGGCAGCCCCGAGCCGGACCGGCCCTCCCGCTTCCTCGCCGTCCTCCCGCTCAGCCACACCATCGGCTCGATGGTGGACGCCGTACTCGCCGAGGGTGGCCGCGTCGTCCTGCACGAGGGGTTCGACGCCGACGCCGTCCTGGAAGCCCTCGCCGCCGAGGGCGTCACCGACACCTATCTCGCGGTGCCCCATCTGTACCGGCTCACCGAGTCGGCCCGCTCCCGCGGCGCCGACCTGTCCTCCCTGCGCCGCCTGGTCTACAGCGGCACCCCCGCCTCGCCCCGGCGGATCGCCGAGGCGCGCGGGGTGCTGGGCGACCGCCTCGTACAGCTCTACGGCTCCACCGAGGCCGGCGGCATCTCCAACCTCACCCCGCTGGACCACTGCGAGCCCGAACTGCTGCCCACCGTGGGGCGCCCCTTCCCCTGGGTCTCCGTGCGGATCGTCGATCCCGGGACCGGCCGGGAGGTGCCCCGGGGCCGTACCGGGGAGGTCTGCGTGGCGTCCCCCACCGTCATGGACGGCTACCTCGGTGCTCCCGGGACGACCGCCCCCGTCCTGCGCGACGGCCTGCTGCGCACCGGCGACCTGGGCCTGATCGACCGGTACGGATACCTGAGGCTGGCCGGCCGCGTCGGCGATGTCGTCAAGAGCGGCGGTCTGAAGATCCACCCGGCCGCCGTCGAGCGGGCTCTGCTGTCCCACCCCGACGTGGCGAACGCCGCCGTCTACGGGGTGGCCGACGACGACCGCGTCGAGCGTGTGCACGCCGCGGTGTCGCTGCGCGCCGGCGCCCGCCGCGACCCCGGGGCTCTCCGCGAGCACGTGGCCAGCCTGCTCACCCCCGAACACGCCCCCGCCGAGCTGGCGTTCTGGGACGACCTCCCGCTCACCGCGCACGGCAAGCCCGACAAGGCGTACCTGCGCACCCTCGCGGGCCGGGAGGACCGGCTCCCGCTCCGCTGAATCCGCCGAAAGGGGTCCGACATGACCGCCCACCACCACTTCGCACGGGCACTACGGCTGCGCAGGCTCTTCCGCCACAACAGCTCGCGGCTGATGGTCGTACCGCTCGACCACTCCATCTCCGACGGGCCGGTCGTGCCGCACGGCAGCACCGCCGACCGGCTCGTCGGCCGGCTCGCGGCCGGCGGGGTGGACGCGGTCGTGCTCCACAAGGGCAGCCTCCGGCACGTCCGCCCCGAGCGGTTCGCCGGGACGTCGCTGATCCTCCACCTCAACGCCAGCACCGCGCACGCCCCCGACCCGGACGCGAAGTACCTGGTCACCGGGGTGGAGGACGCCCTGCGCCTGGGAGCGGACGCGGTGAGCGTGCACGTCAACCTCGGCTCCCTGGACGAGCGGCGGCAGATCGCCGACCTCGGACTGGTCGCCGACCTGTGCGACCGCTGGAACCTGCCCCTGATGGCGATGGTCTACCCGCGCGGCCCGCGGATCGCGGACCCGCACGACCCGGAGCTGGTCGCGCACGCCGTGACCCTGGCGGCCGATCTGGGCGCCGACCTCGTCAAGACCTCCTGGGCCGGCTCGGCCACCGCCATGCTCGACGTGACCGCGGCCTGCCCGATCCCGGTGCTGGTCGCCGGCGGCCCGCCGCGCGGATCCGAGGAGGAACTCCTGGGGTTCGTCCGGGACGCGCTGCTGGGCGGCGCGGCCGGAGTGGCGATGGGCCGGAACGTCTTCCGGTCCCCCGATCCGCAGAGCGTGGCCGGCGCCGTCGCCCGGCTCGTCCACGAGGGGCCGCGCGAGCCCTACGACCACCTGACAGGAGAGCACCGGAGTGAGCGTGAACAAGCTGTGCTGGCTTGACGTCCGTTCGGCAGGACGGGAGAAGAAGGCGATCCTCGAGGAGGCCCTGCACCAGCGCGTCGACGGTGTGGTGGCCGAGGATCCCGCCGACCTGGAGGCGCTGCCGCCGTCGGTGACCCGGGTGCTGCTGCCGCGCGGCCCGGAGTCGCTGGAGGGCGGCTTCGGCCGGGCCGACGTCGTCGTCCTCCCGCTCGGCCCGGCCGAGCGGGCCGAGCTGGCCGAGGCGTACCCGCAGGTGGAGTTCGGGCGGTACGTGGAGATCGCGGACGCGGCCGGCCTGGACGAGGCGTGCCGGGCCGCCCGCACCGAGAAGTGGAGCGTGCTGGAGTTCCGCGATCCGACCAAGATCCCGCTGGAGATCGTGATCGCCGCCGCGGCGGGCGCGCCGGGCTCGATCGTCACCGCCGTCGGCGACGTCGAGGAGGCGCGGGTCGTCTTCGGCTGCCTCGAACTGGGCTCCGACGGCGTGATGATGACCGCGCGCGCCGTCGGCGACGCCACCGAGCTCAAGCGCGCCGCCGCCTCCCCCACCGGGGAACTGGTGCTCACCGAACTGGAGGTCACCGCCACCGCGCACCTTGGCATGGGCGAGCGGGCCTGCGTGGACACCTGCTCCTATCTGCGGCAGGACGAGGGCATCCTGGTCGGCTCGCACTCCAAGGGCATGATCCTGTGCGTCAGCGAGACCCACCCGTTGCCGTACATGCCCACCCGGCCGTTCCGCGTCAACGCCGGCGCGATCCACTCCTACACGGTCGTGGAGAACGGCCGGACGAACTACCTCAGCGAACTGGGCGCGGGCAGCAGGGTCCTGGCCGTGGACGTCGCGGGGCGGACGCGGGTGGTGTCGGTGGGCCGGGTCAAGATCGAGACCAGGCCGCTGATCTCCATCGACGCGGTCGCCCCGGACGGCCGGACGGTCAACCTCATCCTCCAGGACGACTGGCACGTGCGGGTGCTGGGCCCCGGCGGCACCGTGCTCAACAGCACCCACCTCGAACCGGGCGACAAGGTGCTCGGCCATCTGCCCACCGCCGACCGGCATGTGGGCTACCCGATCGACGAGTTCTGCCTGGAGCAGTGATCCCCGCGACGGGAACGACCGAGAAAGGCGGTGGGCGGCCATCGAACCCCTCAGGGTCGCCGTGGTCGGCGCGGGCATCGGCGGGCTGGCGCTGGCCGCCGCCCTGCGCCGGGCCGGCGGTGTGCGGTGCGAGGTGTACGAGCAGGCGGAACGGCTGTCCGAGGTGGGCGCCGGGCTCCAGCTCGCCCCGAACGCGGTGCGCCTGCTGCACCGGCTGGGCCTGGCCGGGCCGCTGCGCTCCTTCGGTGTCCGCCCGGCGGCGACGGAGATCCGGCGCTGGGATAGCGGCCGGCTGCTGTCCCGCACCGAACTGGGCTCCGCCTGCGAGGAGTTGTACGGGGCGCCCTACTACACGGTGCACCGCGCCCATCTGCACGCGGCGCTGCTGGAGGCCGCCGGCCCCGACGCGGTCCGGCTCGGCCGGCGGCTGACCGGTCTGCGGCGGGGGGACGGCGAGGTGCTGCTGCGCTTCGACGGCCCGGCCGAGTCCGGCGGCGGCGAGGTGCGCACCGCCGACGTGGTCGTCGGGGCCGACGGCATCCACTCCGCGGTCCGCGCGCACCTGGCGCGGGACGCGCCCGTCTGGTCGGGGCAGACCGTCTACCGGGGCCTGATCCCCGGCGAGGCCCTGCCGGAGCTGGTGGACGACCCCGCGGTGCGGGTGTGGATGGGGCCGGGGCAGCACTGCGTGTGCTACCCCGTCTCATCGGGCCGCGCGATCAGCTTCGCCGCGACCGTCCGCCCCGACGGGCCCGGCGACCCGCCGCCCGAGTCCTGGTCGGCCCCCGGCGACCCCGCCGACCTGCCGCGGGCCTACCGGGGCTGGGATCCGGCCGTGGTGCGCCTGCTGCGGGCCGCCTCGGGCACCGGTGTGCGGCGCTGGGCGCTGCACGACCGGGAGCCGCTGCGCCGCTGGTCAGCGGGCCGGGTGACGCTGCTCGGGGACGCCGCGCACCCGATGCTTCCCTTCCTCGCCCAGGGCGCCAACCAGGCGGTGGAGGACGCGCTGTCGCTGGCCGTCTGCCTGACGGGCGCGGACACCGCGACCGCCCCCGCCGCGCTGCGGCGGTACGAGGCGCTGCGGATACCGCGCACCGGCGCGGTCCAGCGCGGTTCGCGCGGCAGCACCCGGGTGATGCACCTGGAGGACGGCGAGGACCAGCGCCTGCGGGACGGCGCGATGGCGTCCGCCACCGCGCTGCGCGCCATGTCCTGGCTGTACGCCCACGACGCCGAACACGCCGCCCTCCACCCAGCCCCGTGACACGGACCGGTCACCCGCCCCCGACTCCCCCGTCCGCCGGGTCGAAGGCGAGCCGGTAACCGCGCTTGACCACCGTCTGGATCATCCGGGGCGCGCCCAGCGCCGAACGCAGCCGTGCCACCGCCGTCTCCACCGCGTGCTCGTCACGCCCCGCACCGGGCAGGGCGCGCAGCAGGTCGGCGCGGGAGACCACCCAGCCGGGCCGCCGGGCCAGAGCCCGCAGCAGCGCCATCCCGGCCGGCGGTACGGGCCGCAGCTCGCCGTCCACGACCGCCGCGTGGCCGCGGATCTCCAGCCGCCGCCCGGCCACGGGCAGAACCCGCGCGCGGGCGGGCAGTTCCCGGCACAGCAGTTGGACGAGCGGCCCGATCCGGAAGCGCTCGGGCCGCACCACCGGCACGTCGTGCGCGGCCAGCGGCAGCGCGGTGACCGGACCCACGCAGGCGACCAGCACATCCCCCCGCAACGCCTCCAGCAGCTCCTCCCGCACACCCCGCCGCTGCGCACGCTCCAGCAGCGAGGCGGCGGCGGGGGCGGAGGTGAAGGTGACCGCGTCCACCGAACGGGCCCGCACGGCGTCGGTCAGCCGGTCCAGCGGGGCGATGTCCTCCGGCGGCAGCCACCGGTAGACGGGCACGCCGACGACCTCCGCCCCCGCCTCGCACAGCGCCTCGACGAAGCCGGGCAGCGGCTCGCCGTGGAGCTGGACGGCGATCCGCCGCCCGGCGACGCCCTCGGCCAGCAGCCGGTCCAGGACCTCGGCCAGCGACTCCGACGGCGGCGACCACGCCTCGGTCAGCCCGGCGGCCCGTACCGCACCGCGCACCTTGGGACCGCGGGCGAGCAGCTCCACCCCGCCCAGCACACCCCGCAACTCCTC
>NZ_JAKMAY010000355.1:0-5209 GCF_022015835.1 Streptomyces sp. ICN903
GTGTACGCCCCCTCTACCGGCGCCCCGGCGGCCGCGAGCCCAACCTCGCCCCCGGCCTGACCGGTCTGCTGGCCGGGACGCTGGGCACACCGGTGACGGCCGAGGACGTCCTGGCCTGGACGGCCGCCGCGATGCGCCCCGCCCCCGGCGCCCCGGGCGACCGTGTCGTGCCGCTCACCGCGGACCGCGGGATGTGGCGGGAGGGCGTCGCGCTGGGCCGCGAGGTGCTGCGGGCGCACACCCGCGGCGCCCGCTGCGGTGACGGCTCCCGCCCGCGTCTGCCGGGCGGGCGGCGCCCCTATGTGCGGGCCGCGCTGCCCGAACACCCGGCCCCGGACGCGCTGCGCCACGACGCGCGGGAGGAGACCCTGTGGGTCGGGGAGGGCCGCATAGCGCCGGTGGCACGTGGGGCCTGGGAGTTCGAGTCGGGCGGCGTCCGGGTGCTCGCCGACTGGTTCGCCCGCCGTACGGCCCCGGCCGCGCCCGGCACGCTGGCGGCGGTGCGCCCGAAGGCCTGGCCGCCCCGGTGGACCTCGGAGCTGCTGGAGCTGATCACCTCGCTCACCCTCCTCGACGGGCTGCGCGAGGCGCGTGCCGAGTTCACCGGCCGGCTGGCCGGGCGTCCGGCGGTGGAGGTGTCCGCGCTGCGGGAGGCGGGTGTGCTGCCGCCGCCCTCGGCCGCGCGGCGCCCGGCCTCCGTGCTGGACCACCGCGAGGAGGGGCCGGAGGGGCAGTTGGCGCTGTTGTGAGAAACCGGTTCCCACCAACCGGCGGGCGGCCGCCGGCCGGTGGGAGCGGAAGTGGCGGGAGAGTGCGGGGACGCGGCCGGGGCCGGGCCGTGACGCCCGGCCCGCCGCGGGAGGCCGGTCTCCCGGAGCCTGAGCCGAAACCTTCATGCTCCGACCCGGGCGCCCCGGACACGGCCGAACACGGCACCGGGCCGTCGGACGGCTTCTAGGCGTGGCCCCCGAAGAGGGAGCGCCGCAGCCGCCGCAGCGGCGCGAAGAGGGAGACCCGCGCGCCCCTGCTGCGGGAGCGCATGTGCACCGCGTCGCGCGCGGTCAGTTCGCGCATGAGCAAGGTCGCCTCCGCCGTGTCATCCTGGGAGACGGCGGGCCCCGCCAGCACGCTCAAGTGCCGGTCCAGGCGCGAACCGGTCGCACCGCTCCCGCACTGGATCGCAGGGATCCGCGCCCTGCTGCGTACCGTTATCTGTTCCATGACTCTCCCCACCCAAACGAGGGCTCCCGGCCCGGGCAGGGTAACCCTATCTCCCGACCGTGACCCACGGGTATTCCGGTCACTCGATCCACCTTCCCCGCAAGGGGGTTGACGAACACCGTACGAGACAACAGCATCCGACGGGCCCCACGGCGGGGCCGGGGACGGGGGACGATGATGAACACCGGTGACAGCGGGCGGCTGCTCGCCGACCGCTACCGCCTCGCCGCCGAGCTGGGCCGCGGCGAGGTGGGCGTGGTCTGGCAGGGGCGCGACGAGGTGCTGGGCCGTGAGGTCGCGGTCAAGGAGGTACGGGCGGCGGAGGAGCTCTCCCCGGCCGAGGTGCGCGCCCTCTACTCCCACCTGGAGCGGGAGGCCATGACGGCCGGGCGCATCTCCCACCGCAACGCCACCACCGTCCACGACGTGGTGATCGAGGACGGCCGCCTGTGGGTTGTGATGGAACTGGTGCGGGGCCTGTCACTGGCCGCCGTGCTGGAGGCCGACGGGCCGATGTCCCCGGCCGGTGCCGCGCGGATCGGCGCCGAGGTCGTCTCGGCGCTGCGCAGCGCGCACGAGGCGGGCATCACCCACCGCGACGTCAAGCCGTCCAACATCCTGCTGGGCAACGACAACAGGATCGTCCTCACCGACTTCGGCACCGCGCAGGTGAAGGCCGGCACGGCGCACGACCGGCCCGGTGCGCCGGTCGGCCGGCCCGAGTTCCTCGCCCCGGAGTGCGCACGGGGCCAGGACCCGGGCCCCGCCGCGGACCTGTGGGCCCTGGGCGTGGTGCTGTACCTGGCCGTGGAGGGCGTCTCGCCGTTCCGCCGCGGCACCCCCGGGGAGACCCTGCGCTCCCTCGCCGCGTACACCGACGCCGATCTGCCGCCCATGCGGCGGGCGGGCGCGCTGGCGCCGGTGCTGGAGGGGCTGCTGCGGGCGGACCCGGCCGAGCGCACGGACGCCGCCGGAGCGGAACGGCCGCTGCGCGTGGCCGCGGCCGGCGGCGGCCCGCGCGCCGCCGCCTCCTCCTCTTCTTCCTCCTCTCCTCCGTCCTCGCCCGCGTCCGGTGAGGGCGGGAGCGGGAGCGGGAGCGGCGGGAGCGGCAAACGCCGGGACACGCCGGGCTCCTGGGACGCCGACCGGGGGCCGCGCGGGGTGCTGGCACTCGTCGCCGGCCTGCTGGTCCTGCTGCTGGCCGCCCTCGCCGTGGCCGTCGCCCTGCGCTGAGCGTCCGCCGAATCCCGGCGAGGCGCCGGAAACCTGCGTGCGCACGGCCCCACCGTGCCCGATCATGGGGGCCATGTGTGCCGACCGCCGTGCCGTGCCGACCGAGGAGTCGCTGCCCATCCGACTCAACATCGACGACAGCGACTCTCCTTCCGACGTCATCGACGCCCTCTTCCTGGGGCGCTTCACCACGGGTGAGCAGCCGCACGCCCGCAGCCGCTCCCTGGAACGGGTGCGCAAGGGCATGGCCCTGCTGCCGCCGGGAGCGGCCGTACTGCGCTCGGCCCGCGACGGCGACCGCGGCGCGACCCTGGCCGAGGGCGACGGCTGGACGGTGCTGGTCTCCCGCTGGTCCCGCGGCGCCGACGTGACCGTGACGGCCGTCAGCGAGGAGCTGGCGGAGCGGACGCTGAAGGCCGCGGTGGAGGACGCGGAGGACGAGCCCGAGCCCCGGCCGGACGACGTCACCATGGGCTTCTGGTACAACTCCCCGCGGCGCGGCCCGTACCGCACCACCCGCCGGATCACCGCCGGAAGCTGGGAGGAGATCCGCGGCAACTACACCGCTCCGGTCGCCGAGGCCATGGACGGGCTGATGAAGACCACTCCGGACGACATCACCGGGCGGCTGCTGCTGCTCCACGGCCCGCCGGGCACCGGCAAGACCTCCGCCCTGCGGACGCTGGCGCGCTCCTGGCAGGACTGGTGCCAGGTGGACTGCGTGCTCGACCCGGAGCGGCTGTTCAACGAGGTCGGCTATCTGATGGACATCGCCATCGGCGAGGACGACGGCGCCCCGGACCGGCCGGGCCGGGAGCGCTGGCGGCTGCTGCTCCTGGAGGACTGCGACGAGCTGATCCGCGGCGAGGCCAAGCACGCCACCGGCCAGGCCCTGTCCCGGCTGCTGAACCTCACCGACGGGCTGCTGGGCCAGGGCCGCAACGTCCTGGTGGGCCTGACCACCAACGAGGACCTGGAGCGGCTGCACCCGGCCGTCGTCCGCCCCGGGCGCTGCCTGGCCCGCATCGAGGTCGGCCCGCTGACGCGCTCCGAGGCCGTGAACTGGCTCGGCACCGAGGAGGGCGTCGGCCGCGACGGGGCGACCCTGGCCGAGCTGTACGCGCTGCGCCGAGGCTCGGGCCCGGCCTCGGTGCCGCCGCAGCCGGGGCGGTCGGACGAGGGGATGTACCTGTGACGCCTCCCGGAAGCGCTCCCGGGAGCGCGTGGACGATCCGGTGGCGGAACTGGTCGGGCGGCAGGCGCGCGGAGAGCGGATCAAGTACCTCCACTTCTGGGGGCACACCCCGCCCCGGGGACGGGACGACGGCTCGCCCGGTCCGTGGTGCCTCAGCCAGTGGTGGCCCTCGCCGTTCACCGTGGACGGCGTCCCCTATCCCACCGCCGAGCACTGGATGATGGCCGCCAAGGCGAGGCTGTTCGGCGACGCGGCGGCCGAGGAACGGATCATGGCCACGCCGGAGCCGGGTGCGGCCAAGGCCGCCGGCCGTGCGGTGCGGGGCTTCGACGAGGAGGTCTGGGCCCGGCACCGTTTCGGCATCGTGGTCGAGGGCTGCGTCCACAAGTTCGGTCAGCACGGCGAGTTGCGGGCGTTCCTGCTCGCCACGCGGGGGCGGGTACTGGTGGAGGCCAGCCCGCTGGACCGGATCTGGGGCATCGGGCTGGCCGCCGAAGACGAGCGGGCACCGGACCCGGCGCGCTGGCGCGGGCTCAACCTGCTGGGCTTCGCCCTGATGACGGCCCGGGAGCGGCTGGAGACGGGCTGAGACGGGGTCAGTCCCGACGGTCGTACTCGGCGGCGACCGCCTCCTCGGCCGCGGCGAGTGCGGCGGCCCGGTCCAGGCCCAGGCGCCGCGCCCGCTGGGCGTACGACCGCGCCGCCGCCGCGGCCTCGCGGGCGGCGGTGTCCCCGCCGGCGGCGATGAAGCTGCCGTGGCGGCCCCGGGTCTCGATCACCCCGTCGGCCTCCAGCGCGCGGTAGGCCTTGGCCACCGTGTTGGCCGCCAGCCCCAGCTCCCCGGCGAGCCCGCGCACGGTGGGCAGCCGGTGGCCGACCGGCAGCGCGCCGCCGCGGGCCTGCTCGGCGATCTGGGCGCGCACCTGCTCGTAGGGGGCGACGGGGGCGTCCGGGTCGACGGTGATGCTCAGGGGCACGGCACTTCTCCTGCGGCGGGGTCGGAACGTCTGATGGCGCGGGGTGCGCTGGGTGCGTCGATTGTGCACCAGCGCGTCAGCCGCGCTCCCAGGTCCCGGTCTCCGGCACCCAGCGGTACTCCGGCCGGCCCTTCGTACCGCTGGTGCGGAAGGGCCGGCCGCCGTCGTCGATGCGGAGGGTGCCGCTGTCGTCGCCGCTGCTCCACTCCACCTCGATGTACCAGTCGCAGTCGCAGCCCTCCGTCCGTGCCTCCACGCGCAGCGCCAGGGGATCGTCGGCGGTGACGCGGTACGGCAGACGGGTGGCGGGCAGGGGCCGGCCGCCCTCGCCGTCGTAGCCGTCCACGGGTTCCGCCCGCGGGCGCGGGGCGTCCAGGTCGGCTGTGAAGGCGGCCGGGGTGAGCGATCCGCCGCAGCCGTCGTCCATCCGGTAGACCGGTCGGTCCAGGGGGGTGCGGCGTTCGGCCATCCGGATGTGCAGGGCCTCCACCACGACGGGGGCCGTCCCGGTGCCGTACACGGTGGCCTCCACGATGGTCTCGCCGCCGTGCACCGCGGCGAGGGCGCCGGCCCAGGAGGGTGC
>NZ_JAKMAY010000356.1:0-5152 GCF_022015835.1 Streptomyces sp. ICN903
GGCGGTACGGGGAGGCGGTACGGGGAGGGCAGCCGGTCACCGGCAGACCTGGTCCAGCCGGTCCGGCTTCCGCCGGAACCGCTGGACGTACTGCCGCCCGGACTCCTCCTGGACCTCCTGGATCCGCTCCAGCAGCCCTGTGGGGTCCTGCCCCGGATCGGCGAGGAACTCCAGGACCTTCTCGTAGAAGACACGGCGGATCATGGGCGGCATGACGTCCGAGGCGTCCAGGCAGAGCCGCCGGGCCCCCTCCAGTTCCCGCACTATGCGGCGGCTGACGGTGTCCCCGCCGCCGGCTGGGTACCTCTCCTCGCCCACGTCCTCGTGGGCGGAGAAGAAGGGGATCTCGCCCCTGGCCCAGGCCGCTTCGTCCTTCGCCCAGACCCGCTGCGCCCTGCGGGAGGCCAGGAAGCGCATCAGGTCCTGCGCCTCGGGGCTCTCGCGGAACATCGCCGCGAAGTCGGCGGAGACCTCCCGGTCGCGGCCGTCGCGGTCGGCGGCCCCGGGCAGCAGCCGGGGCGAGGGGACGAAGTCGGCCCCCGGTGCCCTGGGGCCGTACAGATGGCGGGCGAAGCTGCCCTGGTGCTCCAGGTCGCAGCCGCCGCCCGGGCCCGTGCCGAAGAGCAGTCCGTTGCCGCCCTCCGGGCCGCGGTGGTCGGTGGTCAGCGCTTCGCGGGCCGCCCTTCCGCCGTCGCCGGACATGAACTCGCCCCAGGTCTCCCACGCCTCCACCACGGGGCCGTCCGTCCACTCCATCTCACCGGTCACCCAGTCCGCGTAGACCTCGGGGCCCGACCTCTGGAGGAGGATGTCCTCGATCCAGTCGCTGCCGGGCCAGCCGGAGGTGGCGTCGGAGCCCATGCCGACGCACCAGCGGTCCGCGTCCGCGCGCGCGAGGTCCGGCTCCGTGCCCTTCCGGTACCAGACGATGCTCTTGAGATCGACCTTCACCGGGATCCAGTGGCGTTCCTCCATCCCGGCCGGCTGTGCCAGCCAGGGCCCGCCGTCGTACTTCTCCTCGTCCACGACCCCCTTCTCCAGCGGCTCCAGGAAGCCCTCGCGCTCGTAGTCGACCAGATCTCCGAGGACGGGCAGGACCGCGATGTCGGGAGGGTCGCCGGCCAGCAGTCCGGAGAGCAGGACCTCGCGGTTCGCCGTGGTGCCCTGGTACTCGACGGACACCCCGTGCTCGGCCTCGAACAGGCCCAGCAGTTCCTCGAAGGGCTGCTGCTCGGCCCCCGTCCACGGGCCGAGGACGGTCAGGGTGCGGCGGGGCTCCGCGGTGTCCCCGGCGCAGCCCACCGGGCCCGCCAGCGCCAGCAGCAGGGACAGCGCGCCGAGCGCGGCCGTACGCGCCCCGCGCACGCTCCTCGTACGCGCGCGCCTCGTACGGCCGCCCGTCACGCGCCCGCCCGTCACGGCCGGAACCTGTACTGGCTCAGGTGCCGCTGCAGTCCGGCCCAGGACAGCAGCGCGACCGCGGCGCCCCCGGCCGGTATGAGGCCGGCCAGCCGCCCGCTCCCGGACGTCTCGTCCAGGACCTCCTCGACCCGGGTGCGCGCACCGGTGATGGCGGCCCTGGTCTCCTCCGGCTCCCCCCGGGGCAACTCCCCGCGTGCCTTCGCCCCCTGCTGCGGCTCGGCGACCGCCACCAGCTCCCGGCGGGCCTCGTCCAGGCCCTTCTGGGTGTCCGCGGCCCACCGCACCGGCAGCCAGGAGGCCAGCAGGACCGCGCAGGCCAGCAGCAGGAAGGGGTTCAGCCGCTGGGGGAAGCGCCGCTGGAGCTGCCACTGCACCACGACCAGCGCCAGCAGCGGCACGAGCGGGGCCTTCTCCACCCACCACCACAGCTCCCGCCGGGCGTCGGTGAGTTCCGTCTGCTCCCCCAGCCGCCGGAGCTGGTCGCGCTGGAGGCCGTCGAGCCGCGCGAGGATGCCGGTCCCCCCGCGGTTGATGATGGTGTCGGCGCTCGCGCGCCACGCCCGGCTCAGCGCCTCGTCCTCCGCGTGCTCGATCGCCCGGCCGATGGCCTCCTGGTAGACCACCAGCAGGGCGATGACGGTGCTCAGCTCCCGCTTGCCCTCCTCCTGCGCGACCTGCCGGTCGGCTATCCGCGACAGGCTCTGGGTGGCCGCCGCCATGTAGGTGCGGTACGTCTCGTCGGTGCCGGCGCCGTCGACCAGTTCGGAGGCCAGGTGGTCGCGGGCGGCCAGGTGGGCGTTGACCAGCGCGCCGCGGGCCGCGGCGACCTCCAGCACGGCCGGCGCGGTCCGGTCCCGGACGGCGGCGGGGCGGCGGTGGGTGTCGTCGTACGCGGCGAACAGCACGGCCGCCGCGAGCAGGGCCAGCACCACCAGCGAGGCCAGCTGGGTCACCAGCAGCCACCGGGTGCCGATCACCGGTCCTCCCCCAGGGGGTGCCCGCAACTCTCGCAGAACCGGTCCGGGCGCACCCACTCGGCGCACCGGCGGCAGCGCACGGGCGGCTTCTCGCTGTGCCCGGCGCCGGCCTCTCCGGGCGCGCCGTCCCCGGGCGCGCCCGGGGGCGGGGGTGCGTCGCCGCCCGCCTCCGGCGGGGGCGCGGTGCGGCTGCTTCTGGCGATCAGCGTCCGCAGATGGCCGGGGTCGACGGCGTCGCGGACACGCACCAGGCCGACGGCGGCGTTCTCCACGGTCACCAGCGCGCGCAGCCGGGTCAGGTGCGAGGCGTCGCCCAACTCGTACGCCAGGCGCACCGCTCGTCCCAGCTCCCGCTCGGCGCGGGGGACGTCGTGCCGGCCCAGGGCGGCGCAGCCGGCGCGGGTGGCCTCCTCCAGCTCGGTGTAGCGCCGGAAGTGTCGTCCGGCCACGCCGAGATCGGTCGGCGGCGCCTGTCCGATCCACCGGACGGCGATCCGCTCCTCGCGCGGCAGCACCACGCCCGCGGCGGCGTCGGCCTCCAGTCCCAGGGAGGCGATCCGTGCCTCCCCGGTCTCGCGGACGGACGGGTGGCCGGGGTCCACGCGCAGCCTCAGTTCGTACCAGCGGGTCTCCTCGCCCCACGCCCCGGTGGGCAGGAGCGTCCGGTCGCCGTCGCGGACGGCGGTGCCGGTCAGGTCCAGCACGGCCGGGTTGACCTGGCGGAAGAGGGCGACCGACGCCCGGGGGCCGGTGTGCACGGCCAGGGCGAGCCGGGACAGCTTCCTGCGCGTGGAGGCTCCGACCAGTTCCCGGAAGAGGCGGGTGAGCTGCTCGCCGAGCCCCTCGCCGGCGCGGCCGGCGTCCCGGGGGTCGCCGGCGTCCGGGGGGTCGTCGACGACCGCCTCCACGCGCCCGCGCAGCCGGTCGGCGATCTCCCTGAGCTGCTCGGCGTCCCAGCCCTCTCCGATGCCGAGCGCGTCGCATTCGAACTCGCCCGCGCAGTCGTCCAGTACACGCCGCAGCTCCTCGGTCCGTCCGTGCTGGTCCACGCCGTCGGTCAGCAGCAGGGCGTGCCGGAAGGCGGTGTCGGGGCGCGCGGTGAGCAGTGTGCGGGCCAGCGACAGCCAGGAGGAGATCCGGGTGCCGCCGTGGGCCTCCAGAGTGAGGGCCGCGCGGGCTCCGTCGGCCCGGGAGGCGGGCGAGGCCGCGACGGTGGCGGGCGAGGCCGGATCGCACCGCGGGTGGACGACGCGGGCGGTGTCCGTACCCGCGACCAGGGCGAAGTGGGTGCCGTCCGGGAGCATCTCGATCGCCGCCGCGGCCGCCCTGCGGGCGGCGGCGATCTTACGCGCGGAAGGGTGTCCCATGGAGCCGGAGCAGTCGATGACGATCACCTCGGAGCGCTCCGGGGGGTGGCGCGGAGCGGCGGCCTCCAGCCCCCGCGCCCGGATCCTCACCATCACCTGCACCTCGTGGCCGCCGCCGGGAGCGCCGCTTCGGCCGGGGGCGTACTGCTCGTGGGCGGTCTCCACCGTCATGTCCACGCGCGGGCGGCCGGGGGCCGCGCCGCCCGCCGCCTCGGTGGCAAAGTCCCGCGCGGTGTCGGTCATCGGGCCGACTCCCTGCTCGTTCGGTGGTCGGCCCGGCCGGACGGCCGGACGAACCAGGTGCGGGGGAAGACCGCGTTGGAGCAGTCCTCGAGGTGTTCGTGCTGATCCGGGGTGGTGCCGGGCAGCCGGGCCATGTCGTGGAAGGACCACGACAGCAGCGTGCGCAGTCCGCGTTCGGTGGGCGGTCTGCCCGGGCCGCCGCCGAACAGCTCGCCGGTCAGTTCCGCCAGGCGCGCGCGGTCCTCCGCCCATCCGCCGCCCGCGCCGTCCGCACCGCCGCCCGTACCGCCCGCGCCACCGGCCTCCCTCACCCCGCCGGCGACCCGCTGGATCCAGTCCAGCGCCCACTCGCGGATCTCGGCGGTCAGGCGGGTGCGTTCGGGGCCGACGCCCGCGCCGCCGTCGAGTTCCAGAGCGGGCAGCTCCTCCCGTACGGCCGCCAGGCCGCGCCAGTCGGGCAGGCCGCCGGGCTCCGGCGCCAGCCGGGCGGCGCGGATGCGCACCGCCGCGATCCGGGCGGCGTCGTAGTGCCGCGAGGTGGGCGTCACCCCGTCGAGCACCTCGGTGGCGCGCTCGCGGTCGCCCCGGGCCAGATGGACCCGGGCCAGGCCGAAGGCGGCGCTGCCCTGCTGCGGGTTGCGCCGCCACACCGCGTGGTAGAAGCGTTCGGCCCGCTCCGGTTCACCGCGGTGCTCGGCGCAGTAGCCGAGCGCCAGCTTGGGGGCGTACTCGCCCGGCAGCGCGCCGTAGACCTCGGCGAAGTGCCCCTCGGCGCACTCCACTTCACCCCCGGCGAGGTGGAGCAGGCCGCGGTGCCAGGCGATGCGCCAGTCCGGGGCGGGCCGCTCGTCCGGTGCCGCCCCCAGGGCCGCCTCCGCCTCGCGCAGATGCCGCCGCGCTCCGTCCAGTTCCCTGCCGCGGTCCCTGGTGTGCTCCGGCGGCAGGGCCTCCCGCGCCGCCAGATGGGCCCGGCACAGCCGCAGCCGGACCTCCGCGCTCGTGCCCGGGCCGTCACCGCCCAGGAACCTCTCCAACTGCCGTACGACCGCCCGCGGACCGAGCGGTTCGGGCATGCGCAACTGGGCCGCGGCCGGGTCGTCGGGGCGCGGCAGCGGGGCGGGCAGTCCGGCGGCGACGGCGGAG
>NZ_JAKMAY010000357.1:0-5131 GCF_022015835.1 Streptomyces sp. ICN903
GGACGGCCAGGGGGCGGACGTAGGCGGGGGCGCGGCGGCCCAGGAGGAGTCCGGCGAGGGCGCCGAGGAAGGGCAGCAGCGGGACGAGGACGGCGAGGGTCGTGGTGCTCACGCGGTGGCCTCTCCCCTGGTCAGGCGCGTGTCGGCGGGGTTGTCAGTGACGCCTGCCACAGTGGGATCGTCACTTTCGGTGACGGTTCCGGCTGTTCCGTCGG
The DNA here is from genome assembly GCF_022015835.1 of Streptomyces sp. ICN903. Lineage (NCBI taxonomy): Bacteria > Bacillati > Actinomycetota > Actinomycetes > Kitasatosporales > Streptomycetaceae > Streptomyces > Streptomyces sp. ICN903. The sequence goes on from NZ_JAKMAY010000357.1 coordinate 216, forward strand.
TTCCGCCGGTTCCGTCGGTCTCGGCGAGCTCGCGGAGCCGGTCGATGTGGGAGGTGCCCCGGTTGCGGTGGACGAGCAGCACGATGGCGAGACCGATGCCGATCTCGGCTGCGGCGATGGTGATGGTGAAGAGGGTGAGGGCCTGGCCCGCGTGGAGGGTGTCGCGGAGCCAGACGTCGAAGGCGACGAGGTTGAGGTTGACGGCGTTGAGCATCAGCTCGACCGACATCAGGACGAGGATCGCGTTGCGCCGGGCGAGGACTCCGTACAGACCGGTGCAGAAGAGGAGGACGGCCAGGACGGCGGGGTAGGCCAGATGCATCAGCGCTCTCCCCCGTCCGCGGCCCCGGTTCCGTTCCGTCCGTTTCCGCGGCGGGAGAGGACGATCGCTCCGACGAGGGCCGCGAGCAGCAGGACGGAGAGGGCCTCGAAGGGGAGCACCCAGTGCTGGAAGAGGATCCTGCCGGTGACGTCGGTGGTGCCCTGCGGCGCGCCGTTCTCCAGGTCGATCCAGGTGGTGCGGAAGGCGTCCACCACGACGGTGACCAGGATGGCGGCGGCCGTGACGGCGACCGCGAGGGCGACGGGGCGGTTGCCGGAGTCGGCGTCCGGCGAGCGGCCGATGGGCGCCCTGGTGAGCATCAGCCCGAACAGGAGCAGGACGACGACGGCCCCGACGTAGATCAGGACCTGTACCCAGGCGATGAACTCGGCGGACAGCAGCAGGTACTCGACGGCGATCCCGCCCAGTGCCACCACCAGCCACAGGGCGGCGTGCACCAGTTGCCGGGTGGTGACGGCGGTGATCGCGGCGCCGAGGGTGAGCAGGCCGACGAGCAGGAAGAGGATCTCGACGCCGGTGGGCGACAGGAAGCCGGGGGTGCCGGAAGCGGTGGAAGCGGCAGAGGCGGCGGTGGAGGCGAGGCTCACGGTGGCGCTCACGTGTCACCGTCCCGCTGGTCCGTCTCCGGTTGCGATTTCTCCGGTTGCGAGTTCTCCGGTTGCGAGTTCTCCGGCTGCCCTGTCCCGTGCCGCCCGGCCTCGCGGGCGCGGGTCTCGGCGGCGAGCTGCTTGTCGGCGGCCTTGCGGGCGGCGGCGATCTCCTTGGGCTCCTCCGCGGCGGGGTCGAGCGGCGGCGGGGCGGGCACGGTCCACATCCACTCGCGCAGCCGGTCCCGTTCGTGGACGAGATCGCGGATGTCGGTCTCGGCGTACTCGAACTCCGGGGACCAGAACAGCGCGTCGAAGGGGCAGACCTCGATGCAGATACCGCAGTACATGCACAGGGAGAAGTCGATGGCGAAGCGGTCCAGGACGTTGCGGCTGCGCTCGCGCCCTCCCGGAGCGGCGGGCGGCACCGTCTCCTTGTGGGAGTCGATGTAGATGCACCAGTCGGGGCACTCACGGGCGCACAGCATGCACACCGTGCAGTTCTCCTCGAACAGTCCGATCACCCCGCGGCTGCGGGCGGGCAGCTCGGGCTGGACGTCCGGATAGTGCGCGGTGACCGAGCGCCGGGTCATGGTGCGGAGGGTGACGGCCAGGCCCTTGGCCAGGCCGCTGCCGGGAACGGCCATTACTGGATCACCACCTTGACGACGCCGGTGAGCGCGATCTGGAAGAGGGCGAGGGGGACGAGCACGGTCCAGGCGAACCTCTGGAGCTGGTCCTCGCGCAGCCGGGGGTAACTCACCCGCAGCCAGATGACGACGAAGGCGAGGACGGAGGTCTTCAGCAGGGTCCACAGCCAGCCGAGGTCGGCGGCGAACGGGCCGTGCCAGCCGCCCAGGAACAGCACCGTGGTCAGTGCGCACAGGATGACGATGCCCGCGTACTCGGCGAGCAGGAAGAGCGCGAAGCGCAGGCCCGTGTACTCGGTGTACGCGCCGAAGATGATCTCGGAGTCGGCGATGGGGGCGTCGAAGGGCGGGCGCTGGAGTTCGGCGAGTCCGGCGGTGAAGAAGACCAGGGCGCCGATGATCTGCCACGGCACCCACCACCACTCGAACGCCTCCAGAATCCCGGGCAGCGAGAGCGTCCCGGCGGCCATGGCGACGGAGGCGGCCGCGAGCAGCAGCGGCAATTCGTACGCCATGAGCTGGGCGGCGGTGCGCAGGCCTCCCAGGAGGGAGAACTTGTTGGCCGAGGCCCAGCCGCCCATCAGCGAGCCGAGCACGCCGACGCCCATCACGGCGAGCACGAAGAAGATCCCCGCGTCGATCGCCTGGCCGACCATGCCGTTCGGGCCGACCGGGATGGCGATCAGCACGAGGAGGTAGGGGATCAGGGCGACGGCCGGCGCGAGCTGGAAGACCCGGCGGTCGGCGTCGGCCGGTACGACGTCCTCCTTCTGCGCGAACTTCACGCCGTCGGCGACGAGCTGGGCCCAGCCGTGGAAGCCCCCCGCGTACATCGGGCCGACCCGGCCCTGCATGTGGGCCATCACCTTGTGCTCGGCCTGGCCCACCACCAGGGGCAGGACGAGGAAGGCGAGCAGGACGGCCAGCAGCCGCCATGCGACGTCGAGCACGTCCATCAGGCGCCGCCTTCCGTCGTTCCGCCGCCGCTGTCACTGCGGTTGGTGCCGCTGTCACCGCTGTCACCGGTGCCGCTGTCATCGGTGCCGCTGTCGTCGGTGCCGCTGTCGTCGGTGCCGCTGTCGTCGGTGCCGGGCTTCCGGGGGGCCTCGCGCCCCGGTTCCGGGGCGTCGCCCTCAGGGGCGTTCGCCACCGAGGCGCCGCCGCCCTCGCCGAGCGGGGCCTGTGCCCGCTCGTCCGTCCCGTGGACGCGACGGGCGGCCTCGGCCGACGTCTCGCCGGACGGCTCCGCCTGCTTGAGCCAGGGTGCGTCCGTGCTGCGCCGCCCCGGCTCCGCGGCTGCCCGCTGACTGGCCGATCCCTCCGACGCGCTGCGGGAGCGGCGCGGCGTACGGGCCGGTGGTGCGCCCTCCGCCCGCTGACTGGCCGATCCCTCCGACGCGCTGCGGGAGCGGCGCGGCGCGGCGGCCTCCGGGGAGGCGGCCCCGGCGGCGCGCTGGCTCGCGGAGCCGGCGCTCGCGCTGCGTGTGCGCCTCGGCGGGCGCTCCCCCGCGGCGCCCGCCGCACGGCCGCGTGCCGGGCGGGCGGCCGGCGCGGGGAGCTGCCCCTTGAGCGGACCCCACTCGTTCGGGTCGGGCACGCCGGGCGGCAGCGTCTGCCGCCGCCTCGGGCCGCCCTCCGCGGACTCACCGGGCTCCTTGGCGCCGGGCCACGCCTTGGCGACACGGGCCGCCAGCACGAAGTCCTTGCGCAGCGGATGTCCCTCGAAACCGTCGGGCAGCAGCAGTGGGGCCGGGTTCGGGTGGCCGGTGAAGGAGACGCCGAACATCTCGTGCGTCTCCCGCTCGTGCCAGGCCGCCCCGGCGTACACACCGGTGGCGGTGGGCAGTTCGGGCGCCTCGTGCGGCACGGTGGTCCGCAGCAGCAGCCGCCGGACCGGTGTGCCCAGCACGGCCAGGTGCGCGCAGATCCGAAACCCCTCGCCCGGCTCGTCCACGGCGCTCAGCCAGTCGAAGAACGTGCAGCCCAGCTCGTCGCGCGCGGTGGTCAGCGCCTCGGTCCAGCGGGCGGCCGGCACGTCGACGGTCAGCAGCCCGTACGCCTCGGCCGCACTCGCGCCCTCGCCGAAGACCTCCCCGGCGGGCCGGGGCAGCCACCCGGGGACGGACGGCCGCGGGTCCGGTGGGTTCGGGTGCGGGTTCGGTCCGGTCATGCGCGCTCCTCCCCCGCAGCCGGGCCCGGAGGCGGGGGCGGGGCGACCAGGCCGCTGGTCAGGGCCGCCCCCGACGGGCCCGGCGGGGGCGGCGGCGCGGCTTCGGATCCGGAGGCGGCGGGAGCGTTCCCGTACCGCTCGGCCGTCGACTCGCCGGCGATCTTCTCCTGGAGCTTGAGGATGCCCTGGAGCAGCGCCTCGGGCCGGGGGGGGCAGCCGGGCACGTAGACGTCGACCGGGATGATCTGGTCCACGCCCTTGGTGACGGAGTACGAGTCCCAGTACGGGCCGCCGCAGTTGGAGCAGGCGCCGAAGGAGATCACGTACTTCGGCTCGGGCATCTGCTCGTACAGCCGCCTGATCGCCGGGGCCATCTTGTCGGTGACCGTGCCCGAGACGACCATCAGGTCGGCCTGGCGCGGCCCCGGGGCGAAGGGGATGACGCCGAGGCGGATGAAGTCGTGGCGGGACATCGACGCGGCGATGAACTCGATCGCGCAGCAGGCCAGTCCGAAGTTGAAGACCCACAGGCTGTAGCGGCGGCCCCAGTTGAGGACCACCTTCATCGGCTCGGGGGCGAGCCGGGCCAGCCCGCCCAGCCGGCGGGGCACCGGCAGGTCGGCCGGGACGGAGGTCCCGCGGGCACCGGAGGGCTCGGGGGTCACGGGGGTCACGGGGGTCACGTCCATGCCAGAACGCCCTTCTTCCAGGCGTAGAGCAGTCCCACGGCCAGGAAGCCGAGGAAGACGAACATCTCCACCAGTGTCACTCCACCGAAACCGGGCTCGGCGAAGACCGTCGCCCAGGGGAAGAGGAAGATCGAGTCGACGGCGAAGACGACGTAGAGGAAGGCGTACACGTAGTAGCGGATCTGGGTGTGCGCCCAGCCCTCGCCGACGGGGTCCACTCCGCACTCGTAGGTCAGCAGCTTCTCCGGCGTCGGCACCACGGGCCTCAGCAGTCGCCCGGCGCCGAAGGCCACCCCCACGAAGAGCACCCCGACGACCGCGACCAGCCCGACGACCGCGTAGCCGTGGAAGTAGTCCGGCACGTCCGTCCCTCGCTCCGTGGTGTTCGCATCGGTTACGACGCTCCGTTCGGAAGGGGAGTCTAGGCCCTGGGCCCGCGCACGGAAGCGGGCCTCCGTCACACCCGCGCCCCGGCCC
>NZ_JAKMAY010000358.1:0-5107 GCF_022015835.1 Streptomyces sp. ICN903
GGGAGGGACGGGAGGAGGAACGGGCGACGGGGTGAACGTCGTCGCGTCGTTCTACCCGATGCAGTTCCTCGCCGAGGAGATAGGCGGGGAGCACGTCTCGGTCAGCTCCCTGGTCGAGCCCGGCGTCGAGCCGCACGATCTGGAGCTGAGCCCGCGGCAGACCGCCGAGCTGGGCGAGGCGGACCTCGTGGTCTACCTCAAGGGGTTCCAGCCGGCCGTGGACAAGGCGATCGAGCAGTCCGGCGTGGAGAACGTCGCCGAGGCGACCTCCTACACCGAGCCCATGGAGCACGGCTCGGGCCACCGGGAGGAGCACGGGGACGAGCACGCCTCCGAGCACGAGGAGGGCCACGGGGACGGGAGCCACGCGGAAGAGGGCCACGGGGAGGAGCACGCCGAGGAGGGCCACGAGGGCCACGACCACGGCGGCGAGGGAGCCGCCGACCCGCACGTCTGGCTCGACCCGGTGAGGTACGCCGAGGTGGCCGAGGGCGTCGGCGACGCCCTGGCCAAGGCGGACCCGGACCACGCCGACGACTACCGGAAGAACGCCGACGCCCTGGCCGAAAAGCTCCAGGACCTGGACGCGGACTTCCGCGAGGGCCTGGAGAACCGCAGGACCGACACCTTCATCACCGCCCACGCGGCCTTCGGTTACCTCGCCGACCGCTACGGCCTCCACGAGGAGTCCATAGCCGGTCTGGACCCCGAGTCCGAGCCCAGCGGCGCGAGGATGAAGCAGCTGCACCGGGTGGCCGAGGAGGACGACGTCGACACGGTCTTCTTCGAGGCGGCGGCCGGCGAGCGCACCGCGAAGACCCTCGCCGACGACCTCGGGTTGCGCACCGACGTCCTCGACCCCGTCGAGGGGATCACCGACGCGTCCCCGGGCGACGACTACTTCGAGATCATGCGGGCCAATCTCCAGGCCCTGCGGAAGGCGCTCGGCGCCCGGTGAGGAGGCCGATCATGACGGACGAGCACACCTCCGCGGCGCGGGACGCGGCGGACTCGACGGCACCGGCGGCGCCCCCGGTGCTGTCCCTGCGGGGCGTGACCGCCTCGCTCGGGGCGCGGCCGGTGCTGCGCGGCATCGACCTGGCCGTGGGGCGGGGCGAGGTCGTCGCCCTGCTCGGCGCCAACGGCTCGGGCAAGTCCACGACGGTGCGGGCCGCCGTCGGCCAGGTGCAGACCTCGGGCGGCGAGCTGGAGCTGTTCGGCACCCCGTTGCGCCGCTTCCGCGACTGGCACCGCGTGGGCTACGTACCGCAGCGCTCGACCGCGGCGGCCGGCGTGCCCGCGACCGTGCGCGAGGTCGTCGCCTCCGGACGGCTGGCCCGCAGGCGGCTGGGGCCGCTGGGCCGCGGCGACCGGGCGGCGGTACGGCGGGCCCTGGAGCTGGTCGGGCTGGCCGACCGGGCACGGGACTCGGTGAACGCGCTCTCCGGCGGCCAGCACCAGCGTGTGCTGATAGCCCGCGCGCTGGCCGGCGAGCCCGAGCTGCTGGTCATGGACGAGCCGCTGGCCGGCGTGGACCTGCTCAGCCAGGGCGTCCTGGCCGAGGCGCTGCGCGAGCAGACCGGCGAGGGCGCCTCCGTCCTGCTGGTGCTGCACGAGCTCGGCCCGCTGGCCCCGCTGATCGACCGCACGGTCGTCCTGCACGACGGTCGCGTGGAGCGCGTGGAGGGCACCGCGCACCTCCACGACCAGGCGTGCCACCCGCACGCCGACTCCCTGGCCGAACCGACCCGGACCGGACTGCTGACATGATCGAGATCCTCCAGCCCGCCTTCATGCAGCGCGCGCTGCTCGCCGCGCTGCTGGTCGGCGTCGCGGCCCCCGCCATCGGCATCTACCTCGTCCAGCGCCGCCAGGCGATCATGGGCGACGGGATCGGGCACGTGGCCCTCACCGGTGTGGCGCTGGGCTTCCTGCTGAGCACCAGCCCGGTGTGGACGGCCGTGGTGGTCGCCTCGCTCGGCTCGGTCGCGATGGAGCTGATCCGCTGGTACGGCAGAACGCGCGGCGACGTGGCCCTGGCCATGCTGTTCTACGGCGGCATGGCGGGCGGCGTCCTGATCATCAACCTGGCGCCGGGCGGCACCACGGCCGATCTCCTCTCCCCGCTCTTCGGCTCGGTCATGACCGTCTCGCCCGAGGACGTCACCGCCATCGTGGTGCTGTCCGTCCTCGCCCTGGCGGTCTCCTTCGGACTGCGGCGGCAGCTGTTCGCCGTCTGCCAGGACGAGGAGTTCGCCCGGGTCAGCGGGCTCCCGGTGCGGCTGCTCAACCTGCTGCTGGCCGTCACCGCCGCCGTCACCGTGACCGTGGCCATGCGGGTGGTGGGCCTGCTGCTGGTGAGCGCCCTGATGGTGATCCCGGTGGCCGCGGCCCAGCAGGTCACGCGCGGTTTCGCGACCACCATGGGGCTCGCGGTGGGCATGGGTGTGCTGGTGTCCGTGTCCGGCACCGCCACCTCGTACTACGCCGACGTGCCGCCCGGCGCCACCATCGTGCTGCTGGCCATCGTGCTGTTCGCCCTCCTGTCCGCGGCGGCCCCGCTGCTGAACCGCGCGCGGCTGAGGGCGCGGGCGCGGCAGGAGGAGGCGCCCGGACCGGACGAGCGGGCGGCGGACCGGGAGGGGGAGGGCCGGCAGGCGGCCGGAGGCGTTACGGTCGTGCGGTGACCGATGGTCGTCGGCGGACGGCGCGGCCGATGACACCACCGGTGCGCAGCGCGCCCGGCGGCGCCCGCCGCACCTGGCACAATGGCCGATCAGCTACGCGAGGTAGCGCCGACTCTAGGAGGCAATGGTGGCGACCGCAGGTCCCCCCGTACGCGGCCGGTCGACCCGGCAGCGCGCCGCTGTGGCGGCGGCGCTCAGCGAGGTCGACGAGTTCCGCAGCGCCCAGGAGCTGCACGACATGCTCAAGCACCGAGGCGACTCCGTCGGTCTGACCACCGTCTACCGCACGCTCCAGTCGCTCGCCGACGCCGGCGAGGTGGACGTGCTGCGCACCGACGAGGGCGAGGCCGTCTACCGCCGGTGCAGCACCGACGACCACCACCACCACCTGGTCTGCCGCAGTTGCGGCAAGGCCGTGGAGGTGGAGGGGCCCGCGGTGGAGAAGTGGGCGGACTCCATCGCCGCGGAGCACGGTTTCGTGGACGTGGCCCACACCATCGAGATCTTCGGTACCTGCGGCGAGTGCGCCGCCGCCCGGAGCGCCAAGGCCTGAGGGCTCGAACGCGGCGCGGCCCGGACGCTCCCGGCGGGAGCGTCCGGGCCGCGCCGCGCGTCCGGCTCCGCGCGTCCGGACCGGCGGCATTAGGCCTGTCAGGCCCGTCAGGCCTGCGGCGGTACGGTCCCCTCCGGCCGTACCGCCCCCTCCTGCGGGGCGGGCGCGACGGGCTCGGCGCCGCCGAAGCGGCGGTCGCGGCGGGCGTACTCCAGGCACGCGTCCCACAGGTTGCGGCGGTCGAAGTCCGGCCACAGCACGTCCTGGAAGACCATCTCGGCGTACGCGCTCTGCCATATCAGGTAGTTGGAGGTGCGCTGCTCGCCCGAGGGCCGCACGAAGAGGTCCACGTCCGGCATGTCCGGGTAGTACAGGTACTTCGCCACCGTCTTCTCGTTCACCTTCGACGGGTCCAGCCGCCCGGCCCGCACGTCCGCCGCGATGGCCGCCGCCGCATCGGCGATCTCGGCCCGGCCGCCGTAGTTGACGCAGAAGTACAGCGTCATGGCGTCGTTGTCCTTGGTCTGCTCCTGCGCCACCTGGAGTTCCTGGACGACCGACTTCCACAGCTTGGGCATCCGGCCGACCCAGCGGATGCGGATGCCGAGCGCATCCATCTCGTCGCGGCGGCGGCGGATGACGTCGCGGTTGAAGTTCATCAGGAAGCGGACCTCCTCGGGGGACCGCTTCCAGTTCTCGGTGGAGAAGGCGTACAGGGAGAGGTTCTTCACGCCCATCTCCAGGCAGCCCTTGAGCACGTCCATCACGACGCCCTCGCCGACCTTGTGCCCCTCGGTGCGCGGCAGCCCGCGCCGCTTGGCCCAGCGCCCGTTGCCGTCCATCACCACCGCCACATGCCTGGGCACCAGGTCGGCGGGGATGCTCGGCGGGCGCGCGCCGGAGGGGTGCGGTTCGGGCGTGAGGTACTCGCGACGCTGCCGGGACAGCATTCCGCGCCGTGCCATGCGGTTCATCTCCAGTCGGGCGGGGCCGGGGAGGGCCGCGCCTGGGTGAGGACGGGGAAGGGATACCGGGAGCGTAGCCGGTCGGCTCCCTCAGGTCTTCTCGACGTAGCGCAGGGAGCGCAGGCCCCGCTCCAGGTGCCAGTGCAGATACGCCGACACCAGCCCACTGCCCTCGCGGACGTGCCGGGCCTCGGCCGCGTCGGCCGTCGCCCAGTCGCCCGTCAGCAGCGCGCCCAGCAGCCGCAGCGCCTCGGGGGACGGCACGACGCTGCCCGGCCTGCGGCAGTCGGCGCACACCACCCCGCCGGCGGCGACGGAGAAGAACCGGTTGGGTCCGGGCAGCCCGCACTGGGCGCACGCCTCGAAGCTGGGCGCGTAGCCCCCCACGGCCAGGGAGCGCAGCAGGAAGGCGTCCAGTACCAGCGCCGGGGCGTGCTCGCCGGCGGCGAGGGTGCGCAGGCCGCCGATCAGCAGCAGGTACTGCTGGACGTTGGGCTCGCCCTCGTGGTCGGTGAACCGCTCGGCCGTCTCCAGCATGGCCGTCCCGGCGGTGTAGCGGGCGTAGTCGTCGACGATGTTCCGCCCGTACGGCGCGATGGTCTCGGTCTGGGTGCACAGCGGCAGGCCGCGGCCGACCAGATCGCTGCCGCGCGCGAAGAACTGGATGTCGACGTGGGAGAACGGCTCCAGCCTCGCCCCGAACTTCGACTTGGTGCGCCGCACTCCCCGGGCCACGGCCCGTACCCGTCCGTGCCCGCGCGTGAGCAGCGTGATGATGCGGTCGGCCTCGCCCAGCTTCTGGGTGCGCAGGACCACGCCGTCGTCGCGGAACAGACTCATTCCCCCATTGTCCCCCACCCGTCCCCCGGCCGGGGGACACGGGCCGGGGTCGCGCGGGGCCG
>NZ_JAKMAY010000359.1:0-5104 GCF_022015835.1 Streptomyces sp. ICN903
GTACGGGGTGGAGCTCGTCGGGGAGATAGCCGCGGTGCGCGCGGGGCGGGGGAACCCCCGCGCGATGGTGGGCGAGTTCCGCCGTACCGCCGTGCTGGTGCCGCTGATGGAGGGCCGGCTGCTGACGGCCGTGCACGGCGGGATCCGCTGGATCCACACGTTCACCGACGAGGCGGCGCTGGCCCGCTTCGCGCGCCTGAAGGGCGCCGCGCCCGGTGAGGAGTGGGAGTACGCGGCGCTGCTGGGGGCCCGGCTGCTGGATGTGGTCGTTCCTCAGGTGGACGGTCCGGCCGGGGTGGCGGTGAACGCCGCCGACGAGGACGGCTCGATGCTGTTCCCGCCGGTGCGGGGCATCGTGCCGGACGCGGCGGCGGTGGATGCGGATATGGGGGCCGGCGGCGCGGAGCGGGACGGGGGCGCGCGGTGAGCGGCGACGGTGACCTGAAGTTCTCCAAGGAGGCCCTGGACCTCATCACCAAGGGCCTCAACGGGGCGATCGACGAGCTGAAGCAGGTGGGCGGCTCGGAGACCGACTCCATCCAGGGCGCGGGCTTCGACTCGATGGTGCTGACGGCCATGGAGGCTGGCCACCCGGGGCTGGCCGGGGAGTTCGAGGGCTTCTGCGAGGACTGGGAGTGGGGCGTACGCGCCCTGGTCATGGAGGCCAACAAGCTGGCGGCCCGGCTGGACCTGGCGGCGGGCATGGTCCACGCCGAGGACCAGTACTGGGAGGGCACCTACAAGGTCGCGGCCAACTCCTTCGTCGGCAACCCCCACCTGTCCGGGCAGGAGGTCGCCCAGCGGGAGTGGGACGAGCTGATCTCGCTGGACAACTACCGGCCCGACTACAGCGCCGAGTCGTTCCGCACCGCCCAGCAGGAGATGGCGCAGACCTGGAAGGACACCGCCCGAAACGTGACCAGCGAGGGCCAGGGCGGCTTCCTGAACGACCTGGCGATGGACGCGGCCGGGGTCGAGGAGCACCAGCGCGAGACGGTGCGGGACGTGATGTTCGGTCCCTCCCCGGAGGAGCGGGCCCAGCAGCAGGCGCAGCAGCAGGGCGGGCGGCAGGGTGACGGGGGCGAGGGCTGATGGGCTGGGACCTCGTTCCCGACAGCCTCGAGGACGGCTTCGAGAAGGGTGTGCGCAAGCTCGGCGACGGCGTCGAGTGGCTGGGCGACAGGACGGCCGAAGGGCTGGACAAGGCCGGCTGGGAGTCCGGCGCGGACTGGGTGCGCGACAAGTCCCGCTCCACCGCGAACGCGATGGGCGCGGACACCGAAGAACTCCAGCTCGGGCAGACCGAGGATCCCAGGAAGCTGGTCTACGGCAGCGCGGGCAAGCTCCGCTCGACCGCAGGTCACCTGAAGGACTTCGCCAAGTCCTTCGACAACGTCGGCAGGGGCATCAAGGGGCTGGACTCCTCCGGGATCGAGGGCGAGGCGGCCGACGCCTTCCGGACGAAGGCGGCCGAGGAGCCTCCCCGGTGGTTCAAGGCCGCCGAAGCCTGCGAGAAGGCCGCGGGCGCCCTGGAGGACTTCGCCGACACCGTGGAGTGGGCGCAGGGCCGGGCCAAGGAGGCGATCACCAAGTACGAGGCCGCCGTCAAGGCCTCCGAGGACGCGCGGACGGCGCACAACAAGAAGGTCGACGCGTACAACAAGGCCGTCGACGCCTACAACGCCAAGGCGAAGGCGGGCGACGACCCGGGTACGCCGCCGGTGTGCCCGGCCGCCTTCAAGGACCCGGGCCCGGCGAAGGCGGAGGAGGCCGAGGAGATCCTCGCCGAGGCGCGCAAGCAGCGCGACACGGCGGCGGAGAAGGCCCGTTCGGCCGTGAAGGCGGCGCGGGAGAAGGCGCCGCCCAAGCCGTCGTACGGCGAGCAGTTCAAGTACGGCATGGCCGGAATGCACCTGGAGAACTCGCACGTGCTGGGCGGGTTCGTCAAGAGCGGCACCGAACTGGTCGCCCTGGCCCGCAGTCTCAATCCCGCCGACCCGTACAACCTCGGGCACCCGGGCGAGTACGCCACCACCCTCAACAGCACGGTCGCCGGACTGCTCCAGGCGTCCAACGACCCGTTGGGCACGGGCAAGCAGATGGTCTCGGCCTTCATGAAGGACCCGGCCGAGGGCGGCGGCCGGCTGGTCTTCGACGCGGCGCTGACCGTCCTGACCGGCGGTGCCGGGGCGAGTGTCAAGGGCGCTCGGATCGCGGCCGACGCCGCGGACGCGGCAGCCGATGCGGGCAAGGCCCGCCGCGCCCTGGACAGGGACGGCCCGGAGCAGCACGGCAGCAAGCCGGAGGAGCGCGACTCCGGCGGCACGGACCCGGTGGACCTGGCCACGGGGAGGATGTTCCTGCCGCAGACGGACATCACCCTGCCCGGCGCGATGCCGCTGGTCTTCCGGCGGTACGTGGAGTCCGGGTACACCGCCGGGCGGTGGTTCGGGCCGTCGTGGGCCTCCACCGTCGACCAGCGGCTGGAGGTGGACGCTGAGGGCGTGGTGTTCGTCGCCGAGGACGGGCGGCTGCTGGCGTACCCGCACCCGGCCCCCGGCGTGCCCACGCTGCCGTCGGCCGGCTCGGCGCGTATGCCGCTGGAGCGCACCCCGGACGGCGGCTACACCCTCACCGAACCGGACACCGGACGGGTGCGGCACTTCGCCCCGCCGCCCGGGGGCGGGGGCGGCGGGGCGGACGGTGTGGCGCGGCTGGAGCAGATCACCGACCGGGCCGGGCACCGGATCCTCTTCGCCTACGACGAGACCACCGGCGCCCCGCTGCGCATCGAGCACAGCGGCGGCTACACCCTGCACCTGACCGTCGAGGACGGCCGCGTCACCACCCTGTCGCTGGGCGATCAGGTGGTCAGGCGCTACGGCTACACCGACGGCCACCTCACCGAGGTCGCCGACTCCTCGGGGCGGCCGCTGCGGTTCGAGTACGACGACGAGGCCCGGGTGATCGCCTGGACCGACTCCAACGACCGGCGCTACGACTACGTCTACGACAACCTGCACCGGTGCATTGGCGAGGGCGGCACCGAGGGCCACATGCAGGTCCGCATCGCCTACGACGGGATCGACCCGGACACCGGTCACCAGGTCACCACGCTGACCACCGCCGCCGGACACACCACCCGCCATGTGATCGACGACCGCTGCCGCACGGTCGCCACCACCGACCCGAACGGCCACACCACCCGCTACACCTACGGCGACCACCGGCAGCCGCTGACCGTCACCGACCCCCTGGGCCGCACCACCGCCTTCGCCTACGACGAGCACGGGCGCCTCACCGGCCTGACCCGCCCGGACGGGCGGCGGATCGCCGTCACCCGCGACGGCCTCGGGCTGCCGGTCGAGGTGCGCGAGGCGGACGGGGCGGTGTGGCGGCACGCCTACGACGAGCGCGGCCTGCGCACCGCCACCACCGACCCGGCCGGCCACACCACCCGCTACGCCTACGACGAGCGCGGCCATCTGGCCTCGGTCACCGACGCCCTGGGCCAGGTCACGTCCGTGCTCTGCGACGCGGCCGGGCTGCCGGTCGAGATCACCGATGCTCCCCCTGCCTCCGGCGGGGGGACTCCCATGGGCGCCGTCACCCGCTACACCCGCGACGCCTTCGGCCGTCCCACCGCCATCACCGATCCCCTGGGGGCCGTCACCCGCCTGGAGTGGACGGTCGAGGGCAGGCTCGCCCGCCGCACGGGCCCGGACGGGGCCGAGGAGTCGTGGGAGTACGACGGTGAGGGCAACTGCGTCCGCCACACCGACGCGGCCGGCGGGGTGACCACATACGAGTACACCCACTTCGACCTGCTGGCCGCCCGCACCGGCCCGGACGGGGTGCGCCACACCTTCGAGCACGACGCCGAGCTGCGCCTGACCCGCGTCACCAACCCCCAGGGGCTGAGCTGGTCGTACGAGTACGACCCGGCCGGGCGCCTGATGTCCGAGACCGACTTCGACGACCGCACCCTGTCCTACTCCTACGACGCGGCCGGTCAACTGGCCGCCCGCACCACCCCGCTGGGCGAGACCATCGCCTTCGCCCATGACGAGCTGGGCCGCCTGGTCCGCAAGGAGGCCGGGGGCAGGGTCACCACCTTCGCCTACGACGCGGCCGGACGGCCGGTGGAGGCCGTCGGGCCCGACGCGGAGGTGCGCTGGCACCGCGACCGGCTGGGGCGGGTGAAGACCGAGCTGGTGAACGGCCGGGCCCTGTCGCTGTCCTACGACGCGCTGGGCCGCCGCACCCGCCGCACCACCCCCACCGGGGCGGTGTCCTCCCTCGCCTACGACGCGGCCGGCAACCGCACCGCCCTGACCACCTCCGGCCGCACGCTGGACTTCACCCACGACGCCGCCGGGCGCGAGACCGCCCGCCGCATCGGCGAGCACCTCACCCTGGCCCAGTGGTGGGACCCGGCCGGACGCCTGGCCGGCCAGGCCCTCACAGCCGGCCCGGAGGCGGCCACCGTCCAGCAGCGCACGTACCACTACCGGCCGGACGGCCACCTCACCGCCGTAGACGACCTCCTGTCCGGCCACCGCGCCTTCGACCTCGACCCGGCCGGACGCGTCACCGCCGTCACCGCGGCCGACTGGAGCGAGACCTACGCCTACGACGCGGCCGGCAACCAGACCTCCGCCTCCTGGCCCGCCGGGCACGCCGCCGCCGACGCCACCGGCGAGCGCGCCTACACCGGCACCCGCCTCACCCGCGCCGGGCGCTTCCGCTACGAGTACGACGCAGCCGGCCGCACCGTCCTGCGGCAGCGCGTCCGCCTGTCGAAGAAGCCCGACACCTGGCGCTACGAGTGGGACGCCGAGGACCGCCTCACCACCGTCACCACCCCGGACGGCACCCGCTGGCGCTACCTGTACGACCCGCTGGGCCGCCGCATCGCCAAGCAACGCCTGGCGCCGGACGGCTCGACCGTCACCGAACAGGTGGACTTCACCTGGGACGGCCCGGTCCTCGTCGAGCAGACCACCACCTCACCCGATCTGCCCCACCCGGTCGCCCTCACCTGGGACCACGACGGCCTCACCCCCCTGGCCCAGACCGAACGCCTCCTCGACCCCGCCGACCA
>NZ_JAKMAY010000036.1:0-28838 GCF_022015835.1 Streptomyces sp. ICN903
GGCGGGGGGCGCGGGATCCGGGACGGGGGTGCTCAGCGCAGCACCCGGTCCCGCAGGACGGGGAAGTCCTCGCGGACCTTGTCGACGTACGCCGGGTCCAGCTCGGCGGTGACGACCCGCTCCCCGGCGTCCGGCGCCTCGGCCAGCGTCTCGCCCCAGGGGTCGATGATCGCGCTGCGGCCCGCCTGGGGGACGCCCGCGTGGGTGCCCGCGGTGCCGCAGGCCAGGACGTACGCCTGGTTCTCCACGGCGCGGGCGCGGGCCAGCAGGGACCAGTGGGAGGCGCGGCGGTCGGGCCAGCCCGCCGGGACCACCAGCGCCCGGGCGCCGGCGTCGGTCAGCGCGCGGAACAGTTCGGGGAAGCGCAGGTCGTAGCAGGTGGCCAGGCCCAGGGCGAGGCCGGGCAGGGCGACGGTGACCGGTTCGGCGCCGGCGGACATCAAGGTGGCCTCGCCCCGGTCGAAGCCGAAGCGGTGGATCTTGCGGTACGCGGCGATCCGCTCCCCGTCGGGGGAGAAGACCAGGGAGGTGTTGTACAGGGCCGTTCCGCCGGAGCCGCCGGGACCGCCGGCGTGCTCGGCGCGTTCCACGACGGACCCGGCGTGCAGCCAGACGCGCGCCTCGCGGGCCGCCTCGGACATGGCCCGCGCGGTGGGTCCGTCCAGCGGCTCGGCACCGGCCTCGAAGGAGTCGAAGGCGAAGGCGCCGACCGTCCACAACTCGGGCAGGACGACCAGGTCGGAGGCGGTCTGCTCGCGTACGAGCGAGGCGGCCCGTGCGCGGCGCGCTTTGACCGTTTCGTCCTCGTCCACACCGATCTGGATGAGAGAGGCGCGCACCGTACCACCGTCCATGGGTTCGAGGGGGCCAAACGCCGGTCGAAAGCCGGTCGAAAGCAGCCTACGATCGTCACCCGAAAGGCCTGTCAGGCTGCTCGCCCGCAGCGTAACTTGAGAGCACCCAGTCCGCGAACCCACACCATCCACACGTATTCAGCACGTATCCGAGGGGTCCCGTTGACCGACCACCCTAGCCTTCAGCCCTACGCCGACGCCTGGGCCCACTCCATCGAGGCGATATCCGAGCTGGTCTCCCCGCTGGCCGAGGGCGAGTGGAACCGCGCGACCGAGTGCCCGGGATGGTCGGTCCGCGACATCGTCTCCCATGTCATCGGGTCGG
Source organism: Streptomyces sp. ICN903 (assembly GCF_022015835.1). Lineage (NCBI taxonomy): Bacteria > Bacillati > Actinomycetota > Actinomycetes > Kitasatosporales > Streptomycetaceae > Streptomyces > Streptomyces sp. ICN903. The sequence goes on from NZ_JAKMAY010000036.1 coordinate 1,180, forward strand.
AGTGCGAGATGCTGGGCGACCCCCGCCCCATCCACTCGCTGCCGCGGGACCTGTTCCACGTGAAGGACGAGGTCAGCCGCCGCGTCGAGGTCCAGGTGGACGTGCGGCGCTGCCACACCGCGCCGGAGATGACCAGCGAGCTGGAGTACACGATCATCCGCCGCTCCCGCCAGCTGCGGAACGAGAAGCGCGACCCGTCGACGATGGTGATGACCCCGCTCGGCCGGGAGATGACGCTGGAGTGGGCGCTGCGGCTGCGGGCGTTCGACGTGTGGGTGCACGAGCAGGACCTGCGGCGGGCGCTGGGCAGGCCGGGCAACCTGGACTCCCCCGGCGCGTACGTCGCGCGGGACGTGCTGCTGCACGGGCTGCCCAAGGTGGTCGCCAAGGACGCCGGGGCGCCGCCGAACTCGGCGGTCGTCATCGACGTGAGCGGGCCGCTGGAGTTCATGCGGACCGTGCGCGTGGACGCCGAGGGCCGGGGCACGGTGGACGGCAGCGTCTCGCTGGGGCCGGCGGTCACGCTGGCGACGGACTGGGAGACGTATCTGCGGCTGGCCTGCGGGCGGGTGCGGCCCGCGGCGGTGCGCGAGAACCTCAAGATCGAGGGCGACCAGGCCCTCGCGGACGCGATCCTCGCGCACTTCGCCGTCACGCCCTGAGCGCCGTCACGCCCTGAGCCCGAGGGTCCAGGGCCCGGGGGCCCGGGGGCCCCTGGCGGGAGCCCGTCTCACACCGGTACGTGCACCGCCTCGACGCGGCTGGCCACCACCCGCTCGCGCTCGCGGCGGTGCGCCCGGCCGCGCAGCCGCAGGATCTGGGCGATGCCCAGCGCCTGGAGGACGAAGACGGAGGCGAACGCGATCCGGTAGTCGTCACCGGTCGCGTCCAGCAGGACGCCCACCGCCAGCAGGGTGGCCATGGACGCCGTGAAGCCACCGATGTTGACGATGCCCGACGCCGTGCCCTGCCGCTCGGGCGGATTGGCGGGACGGGCGAAGTCGAAGCCGATCATCGAGCCCGGACCGCAGGCGCCGAGCACCACGCACAGCAGGACCAGCGCCCACAGCGGCGCCCGCCCCGGCCAGCACAGCACCATCGCCCAGACGGCGGCCGTGGCCAGCACCGTGCCGAGCGCGATCGGCGCCCGTGCCCTGTGGTGCCGGGCTATGACCTGGCCGTAGACCAGGCCGATGGCCATGTTGGAGAGCACCACCACGGTCAGCAGGGTGCCGGCCTCGGCGCGGGTGCGGCCCTGCGCCTCGACGAGGAACGGCATCCCCCACAGCAGCAGGAAGACCATGCCGGGGAACTGGGTGGTGAAGTGCACCCACATGCCCAGCCGGGTGCCCGGCTCGCGCCATGCCTCGGCGAGCTGGCGGCGTACGTAGCCGGGCTCGCGCGCCGGCCCCGGTCCGGAGGCGGGGGCGGGCCCGGCGCCCTCGGGCCGGTCCCTGAGGAAGAGCAGGACGAGCACCAGGACCAGCACGCCCAGCCCGGCACTGCCCGCGAAGGTCGGCGTCCAGCCGAAGGCGGCCAGCAGACGCGCCAGGACCAGTGTGGTCAGCAGGTTGCCCGCCATCCCGAACAACGCCGCCACCTGGGCGATCAGCGGACCGCGGCGGGGCGGGAACCAGTTGGAGCCCAGCCGCAGCACACTGATGAACGTCATGGCGTCGCCGCAGCCCAGCAGCGCGCGGGCGGCCAGCGCCATGGCGTACGAGCCGGAGAGGGCGAAGGCGAACTGGCCAATGGTGAACAGCGAGATGCCCAGGAGCAGGACCTTCCTGGTGCCCCAGCGGTCCACCAGCAGGCCGACGGGTATCTGCATCCCGGCGTAGACCAGGAGCTGGAGGATGGAGAAGGTCGACAGGGCCGAGGCGTTGATGTGGAAGCGGTCGGCGGCGTCGATGCCCGCGACGCCCAGACCGGTGCGGTAGGTGATGGCGGTGAAGTAGACGGCGACGCCCAGGCCCCACACGAAGGCGGCCCGCGGGCCGCCGAGCCGCACTCCGGAAGCCGGGGTTCCGGAGGCCGGGGTTCCGGAGGCCGGTGCTCCGGGCGGGTTCCCGCCGCTCACCGGACCTCACCGCGCAGCAGGTGCCGCACGGATCCGACATGGCCGCGCACCGCCTCGGCGGCGGCCTCCGCGTCCCCCGTGCGCAGCGCGCGCAGGATCTCGGCGTGCTCGGTGATGTTCTTGGCGATGCGGTCGGGGTGGGAGTGCATCACGGCGACGCCCATGCGCAGCTGGCGGTCGCGGAGCTGGTCGTACAGGCGCTCCAGGATCCGGTTGCCGGCCGCCCCGACCACGGTGGCGTGGAAGCAGCGGTCGGTGGCGGCCACCGCCGCCAGGTCGCCGGTCTCGGCCTGGCGGCGCTGCCGCTCCAGGAGTTCGCCGAGCCGGTCCAGCAGGTCACCCGGCGCGGGGGTGACCTTGCGCACGGCGTGCTCCTCGACCAGCAGCCTGGTCTCGACGACGTCGCCGATCTCCTGGACGGAGACGGGCAGGACGAGCGCGCCCTTCTTGGGGTAGAGCCTGAGCAGGCCCTCGGCCTCCAGGCGCAGCAGCGCCTCCCGCACGGGGGTGCGGGAGACCCCGGCCGCTTTGGCCAGCTCGCCCTCGGTGAGCAGGGTGCCGCCCTCGTAGCGGCGCTCCAGGACGGCCTGCTTGACGTGGGCGTAGACGCGTTCGGCGGCGGGCGGCGCCGGGTTCGCGGCCGGGCTCGCGGACGGGGAGGACTGGGAGGGCATGGACACACCATAGATACAACAGGTATGCGTGCCCATCCCCGTCCGTCATACGGGACGGGGCCGGCTCGGCGGAAACGGACGAGGCCGGACGAGGCCGGACGAGGCCGGACACGCGGCGGGGCCCGGCGCACGGTGCGTGCGCCGGGCCCCGCCGCGGTCCGCGGGCCCGTCAGACCATCAGGCCCAGGTGATCAGACGCTTGGGGTGCTCCAGGACGGCCGCGATGTCGGCCAGCACCTTGGAGCCCAGCTCGCCGTCGACCAGGCGGTGGTCGAAGGAGAGCGCCAGGGTGGTGACCTGGCGCGGCTTGACCTTGCCCTTGTGGACCCACGGCTGGAGCTTGACCGCGCCGAAGGCCAGGATCGCCGACTCCCCGGGGTTGAGGATCGGGGTGCCGGTGTCGACGCCGAAGACGCCGACGTTGGTGATCGTGACCGTGCCGCCCTGCATGTCCGCCGGGGAGGTCTTGCCCTCCCTGGCGGTGGCGACCAGATCGCCCAGCGCCCGCGCCAGCTCCGGCAGGGTCTTGGCGTGCGCGTCCTTGATGTTCGGCACGATCAGACCGCGCGGGGTGGCCGCGGCGATGCCCAGGTTCACGTAGTCCTTGTGGACGATCTCCTGGTTGGCCTCGTCCCAGGCGGCGTTGACCTCCGGGTTGCGGCGGATGGCGACCAGGAGCGCCCTGGCCACCAGCAGCAGCGGGTTGACCCGCAGCCCGGCCATGTCCGGGTCCTGCTTGAGCTCCTGCACCAGCTTCATCGTGCGGGTGACGTCGACGGTGATGAACTCCGTGACGTGCGGCGCGGTGAAGGCGCTGGAGACCATCGCCTGCGCGGTCGCCTTGCGCACACCCTTGATCGGCACCCGGCGCTCGCGCTCGCCGGTGCTCCACACGGCCGGGGCCGGGGCCTCGGCCGGAGCGGGGGCCGCCTGGGGGGCGGTCCCGGTCACGGCGGCGGCCTCGTGCGAGGGCGCCGGGGCCGCGGCGGCGTGCACGTCCTCGCGGGTGATGATCCCGTTCGGGCCGGTCGGCACGATCGCGGCCAGGTCCACGCCCAGGTCCTTGGCGAGCTTGCGCACCGGCGGCTTGGCCAGCGGGCGCTGCGGGGAACGCTCGGCCTCCGGGACGGCGGGCGCCGCCGCCGGGGGCGTGGTGGTGGCGTCCATCTCCGCCTGGACGGCGGCCTGCGCGTCCCGCACGTGGTTCTGCTGCTGCTTGCGCGGACGCCGCTTGGTCGAGGCGGTGCCGACGCCGTAGCCGACCAGCACCGGCTGGCGCTTGGCGCCCTCCTCCTCGGCCGCCTCCGGCTCGGCCGGGGCGGGCGCGGCCTCCCCGGCCGCGGGTGCGGCGGGCGCCTGCGCGGGTCCCGCCGACGGGTCGGTGTCCACCGTGATGATCGTGGTGCCCACGTCCACGGTGACGCCCTCTTCGAAGCGCAGCTCGTGCACCACGCCGTTGTACGGGATGGGCAGCTCGACGGCCGCCTTGGCCGTCTCCACCTCGCACACCACCTGGCCGTCGGTCACCGTGTCACCGGGCCCCACGTACCACTTGAGGATCTCGGCCTCGGTCAGGCCCTCGCCCACGTCCGGCATCCTGAACTCCCGGATGCGCTGGGCAGCGGCCCCGGCGGCAGCCGTATCAGTCATCGTCACGACTCTCCTCAGCCCCTACTCTCAGTACGCCAGCGCGCGGTCGACGGCATCGAGCACCCGGTCCAGGTTCGGCAGGTACTCGTCCTCCAGCCTGGCCGGCGGGTACGGCGAGTGGAAACCGCCCACCCGCAGCACCGGCGCCTCCAGGTGGTAGAAGCACCGCTCGGTGATCCGGGCGGCGATCTCCGAACCCGTGCCCAGGAAGACCGGCGCCTCGTGGACCACCACCAGGCGGCGGGTCCTCTCCACCGAGGCCTGGATCGCGTCGAAGTCGACCGGGGACATCGACCGCAGGTCCAGCACCTCCAGCGACCTGCCCTCCTCCTCGGCCGCCGCGGCGGCCTCCAGGCAGGTCTTCACCATCGGCCCGTAGGCCACCAGCGTCAGGTCGGTGCCCTCCCGAGCGACGACCGCCTTGTGCAGCGGTCCGGGGATGGCCTCGGTGTCGACCTCGCCCTTGTCCCAGTAGCGGCGCTTGGGCTCGAAGAAGATCACCGGGTCGTCGCAGGCGATCGCCTGCTGCATCATCCAGTACGCGTCCGAGGCGTTGGACGGCGAGACGCACTTCAGGCCCGCCACGTGCGCGAACAGCGCCTCGGGCGACTCGCTGTGGTGCTCCACCGCGCCGATGCCGCCGCCGTAGGGGATGCGGACGACGACCGGCAGCTTGACCTTGCCCAGCGCGCGGGCGTGCATCTTCGCGAGCTGGGTGACGATCTGGTCGTAGGCGGGGAAGACGAACCCGTCGAACTGGATCTCCACCACCGGCCGGTAGCCGCGCAGGGCCATGCCGATCGCGGTGCCGACGATGCCGGACTCGGCCAGCGGGGTGTCGATGACCCGCTCCTCGCCGAAGTCCTTCTGCAGGCCGTCGGTGATGCGGAAGACGCCGCCGAGCTTGCCGACGTCCTCACCCATGATCAGGACCTTGGGGTCGTTCTCCAGGGCCTTGCGCAGCGACTCGTTGAGCGCCTTGGCCATGGGCATCTTGGTGTTGGCCATCTCAGCGGCCCTCCTCGTCGGCGAAGGACGCCAGGTACTCGGCGAACTGGGCGCGCTCCTCGTCCACCAGCGCGTGCCCGTCGGCGTAGACGTTCTCGAAGATGGCCATGGTGTCCGGGTCCGGCATGGTCCGGATGGCCTCGCGCACCCGCAGCGCCAGCGCGTCGCTCTCCTGGTCGAGCCCGGCGAGCCAGTCGGCGTCGATCAGGCCCTCCTTCTCCAGGTAGGTGCGCAGCCGCAGGATCGGGTCCTTGGCCTCCCACTCCTCGCGCTCGGCGTCCTTGCGGTAGCGGGTGGGGTCGTCGGAGGTGGTGTGGGCGCCCATCCGGTAGGTGAACGCCTCGACCAGGGTCGGGCCCTCGCCGGCGCGGGCGCGCTCCAGGGCGGCCCGGGTCACGGCCAGCACCGCCAGCACGTCGTTGCCGTCCACCCGGACGCCGGGGAAGCCGAAGCCCGCGGCGCGCTGGTAGATCGGGACGCGGGACTGCTTCTCGGTGGGCTCGGAGATCGCCCACTGGTTGTTCTGGCAGAAGAACACCACCGGCGCGTTGTAGACCGCGGAGAAGGTGAACGCCTCCGCCACGTCGCCCTGGCTGGACGCGCCGTCGCCGAAGTAGGCGATCACCGCGCTGTCCGCGCCGTCCTTGGCCACGCCCATCGCGTAGCCCGTGGCGTGCAGCGCCTGCGAGCCGATGACGATGGTGTAGAGGTGGAAGTTGTTGCTGTAGGGATCCCAGCCGCCGTTGTTGACGCCGCGGAACATGCCCAGCAGGTTGGTCGGGTCCACCCCGCGGCACCAGGCCACGCCGTGCTCCCGGTAGGTCGGGAAGACGTAGTCGTCGTCCCGCAGCGCCCGGCCCGAGCCGATCTGCGCGGCCTCCTGACCCAGCAGCGACGCCCACAGGCCCAGCTCGCCCTGACGCTGCAGCGCGGTGGCCTCGGCGTCGAACCGGCGGGTGAGGACCATGTCGCGGTACAGACCGCGCAACTCGTCGGGGGTCAGGTCCAGCGAGTAGTCCGGGTGCTCGACCCGCTCGCCCTCCGGCGTCAGCAGCTGTACGAGCTCGGGGCGCGCGGCCGACTGCGAGCGCTTCCTCGCCCCGCTCGTCGTGGTGCGCTTTCCGCTGCTGCGGCGCGGCTTGCTGCGCGCGGCAGTGCTCTCCACGGTCACTTGTGCTCCTCCGTCTGTCCGGCCCCCGGGGTCGCCGGGAAGCCTGGGGATTCCCCGCCGGTGGCAGGGAGAGGCTCGCCCGGATCCGTACGGCCCACGGGGTAGGTGCGGCGCGGACGGAACCGAGCGGTGACAGGTGTCCCGTTCGACGGCCCGCTGTCAGCACGTTACCCAGTACCTCCGCACATGCGCGAAGGGTCCCTGACCTGCAATTTTGCTTGGGTTTCCAAGTAAATCGCAAAAGCCTGGAACGTCACTGGTCACAGCCTCGCAAGCGCCTGGGACAAGCGCACGTTATCCCGGTACCGAAGTGACGGGAAGAGCTGTGGATGAGTGACGCGGAGATGGCACCTGATCGGTATGTGAGACGGACACGGAGGGTGAAGGGGCATACGGTCCCGCAGGAGCCGCGTACCGCCCATATGCCGCCTACCGGCAGGACCGCGGACGGAACTACAGGCAGAAGGCGTCGCGCACCGCCTCGTAGCGGCCGGTCCACCACACCACCAGCGCGGAGGCCGCCGGGAACTGCGGATCGGTGCGGCGGTCGCGCAGCTGGTAGCGCCAGCGCAGCATCCAGAAGTCGTTCAGCCTCTCCCACCACACCCGGTGGACGGCCGCGGCCATCTCGTCCGCCCCGGCCCCGGTGGCGGCGCGGTAGGCGCGGGCGTAGGCCCGGATCTTGGCCAGGTCCAGGGTGCCGCCGGGCCGCAGGAAGAAGATGACGGCGGCCCGCACCGCCTCCTCCGCGCGCGGCTGCACGGCGAGCCGGTCCCAGTCCACGATCGCGACGGGCTCCCAGGGGGCCCGGTCCCGGTAGAGCAGGTTGAGGGGGTGGAAGTCGCCGTGCACCCATCCGGCGACCGGCTCGGCCCCGGCGGGCGGGCGGCGGTGGGCGTGGCGCTCCAGCAGGGCGCGGCGCTCGCGCAGCCGGTGGTCGGCCAGCTCGTCGAAGCAGTCGCGCCTGGCCCGGGTACGCACCCGGGCCAGCAGCTCGTCGATGAGGCCGAAGGTGACCTCCGGATCGGCGCTGGGCTCGGCCGCGCACTCGGTACCGGGCACGGGCGCGACCTGTCCCAGCCGTACGTGCACCAGGCCCAGCAGCGCGCCCAGGCGGCGCGACTGCCCCGGCGAGAGCTCACCGCCGTCGCGGTGGCGGCCGTCCACCCACGGGTGGAGGGCGTAGCAGCGGTCCTCCACCACCGCGACGGTCCGCCCCGAGGAGTCCTCGACCGCCGGTACGACCGGCACCCCGAGGGCGCCGAGACGGACGGTGACGCGGTGCTGGTGCTCGATGCGGGCCGGGTCGCGCGGATCGCCGTCGAGGTGGTGCTTGAGGAAGAACCGGCCCCGCGTCGTGGACAGCCGGTAGCCGCGGTTCAGCAGCCCCTGGGCCACCGGCTCGCAGGAGATCGGCTCCCCGGCGCCGAAGCGCCGCACCAGCGTGGCGAGGGTGAAACGGGAGAGGTGGGGAGACTGCACGCCGGGGATCGTAGATCACCGCGAGCCACCGTCCGGGCGCGTTGTGTGCCGGGGGCGCGGAGGTGGTATGGGGCGGCCGGGACCGCCCGGGACGGCCGACCGGGCGCCGGGATGCAGGGGGCGCCGGGGGCGCCGGGCTCCGCCCGAGCCCGGCGGTCTGCCGGTCGGGAGCCGCGGGACTGCCGACCCCGGATCGGATCAGCCGCCGGAGCCGGCCGAGGCCGGCCGGAGGGGCCGGGCCGACCGAGGCCGGGTCAGGTGTCGGAGGCGGCCGGGTCGCCGGCCGCAGGCCGGGCCGGGTGCCGGGCCGCCCAGGAGCGGGGCCGGGTGCCGGGTCACCGGCCGGGTCAGGTGCCGGAGCCGGCCGGAAGCCGGGCTGCCGGACCTGCCGGACGCGGGCCGGGTCAGCCGCCGGAGCCGCCGCCGGGGGTGCCCGGCGCTCCCCCGGCCGTGGCCGCCCCGTCGCCGGCCGTGGTGCCGCCGGTGGTGGTGTCCGCGCCGCCGGTGGTGGTGCCGGTTTCGCCGCCGGCGCCGCCCTCGGTCGTACCGCCGGTGTCCGTTCCCCCGGTGTCGGTACCGCCGTCGGTGGTGGCGCCCTCGTCGGTGCCGCCGGTGTCCGTGCCCCCGTCGGTCGTGCCGCCGTCGGTGGTGCCCTCGTCGGTGCCGCCGTCGGGCTCGCTGGGCTCGCCGCTGGGCGAGGGCTCCGGGCTGTTCTGCCAGCCGCCGGAGCCGCCGGTGTTCCCGCCGCCGTTCTGCCAGCCGCCCGTGCCGCCGGGCTCGGTGTTGCCGTCCTGGCCGGGCTCCTCGGTCTCCTCCTCCTCGGGCGAGGGCTCCGACGAGCTCTCCTCCTGGGAGGGCGTGGAGGTGGTCTTCTCCGGCCCCTTCTGCTCCTGGCCGCCCTCGTTGCCGTTGACGGCCAGGAAGATGCCCGCGGCGATGGCGAGAACGGAGAAGAAGGCGATCAGCCCGTACTTCAGGCCGCTGCCGCCCCGGCGCCCGTCGCCGTAGCCGCCGCCCGTGTCGTATCCGCCGCCGTCGTACGAGCCGCCGCCGGGGGCGCCCATCAGCAGCGGCGGGCCGACCCGGGTCGCGGCGTCGTCGGGGTAGCCGCCCGCGGGGGTGGCGGAGGGGGTGTCGCCGCCCTGGTAGGCGCCCGGGGTGCCCATGGCGGGCGTGGCACCGGTGGAGACCACCGCGCCGGTGTTCCACAGGCCGCCGGTGTGGCCGCCCTGCTCCTGGAGCATGCGCAGCGCGTACTGCACCAGGCCGCGCATCTCCTCGGCGGTCTGGAAGCGGTCGTCCGGGTCCTTGGCCAGCGCCCGCATCACCAGGCCGTCCAGCTCCGGCGGCACCGAGTCGTTCACCCGCGAGGGCTGCACCGGCTCGTCCTGGACGTGCTGGTAGACCACCGACAGCGGGGTCTCGCCGGTGAACGGCGGGCGCAGCGCGAGCAGCTCGTAGAGCATGCAGCCCGTGGCGTACAGGTCGGAGCGGGCGTCCACCGTCTTGCCGAGCGCCTGCTCGGGGGAGAGGTACTGCGGGGTGCCCATGACCATGCCCGTCTGGGTCATGGTGGTGGACGCGCCGTGCAGGGCGCGGGCGATGCCGAAGTCCATCACCTTCACGGCGCCGTTGTTGGTGATGATGACGTTGGCGGGCTTGATGTCGCGGTGCACGATGCCGTGCTGGTGGCTGTAGGCGAGCGCCTCCAGCACACCGGAGATGATGATCAGCGCCTGCTCGGGCGGCGGCGCGTCGGCGTTGAGCAGGAGCTCGCGGATGGTGCGGCCCTCGACCAGCTCCATGACGATGTACGGCACGGTGTTGCCGCCGACCACGTCCTCGCCGGAGTCGTAGACGGCCACCACCGCATGGTGGTTGAGGCCGGCGACGGACTGCGCCTCGCGCGTGAAGCGGGCCTTGGAGATCGGGTCCTCGGCGAGGTCCGCGCGCAGCAGCTTGACGGCGACGGTGCGGCCCAGGCGCACGTCCTCGGCGGCGAACACCTCCGCCATGCCGCCGCGGCCGAGCCGGCGCGTGAGGCGGTAGCGTCCGTCGCCCACCACACCGCCGCTGCCCCACGACTCGGGCGAATCGGACACCCCACCAGCAGTCTCGTCGGGCTCCGAAGGCCCTCCGGCGGCTTGTGTCTGTGCCATCAGTCCTCGCCGTAGATCAGGTCCGCGAGCGCGGATCCGTGCGCTCTGCTCCCTGAGCACGCTAACAGGGTCCGGGGGCCGTGCCCCTCGGCGAAGGCGAAGAGAGCGGCGCGGAACGTGGTACCGAGAGCGCTGGGGGGCAGCAACGGACCATCCAACCCGCTCGGGTGTCCGGCTGGCAAGTTACGATGTCGGGCGCCCCCGCGAGCGCGTGTGACGCGTATGCGCGCATCGGGTCACGGAACGGGCAAGCGCCTTGACGTGTCCGGCCGCTGGGGCAGACTTGGCCTGGAATCACGGGTGGAGTCCACGGGTGGACCGGTGCCCCCGCCCGGCGTTCTCGAAGGCCGGTCGGCGGCACCACGGGCACCAGCAGAGCAACCGCACACGCGCAGGCCCGTAAGACGGCAGTCCTGCGGCGCCGAGGGGGAAGCAGTCAGATGAGCGACGACGGCGCGCAGGCCGCGTACCAGGGGCGTACGGTCGGCGGCGGGCGCTACCAGCTGCGCGATCTGCTGGGCCAGGGCGGCATGGCGTCGGTGCACCTCGCCTACGACACGGTGCTCGACCGGCAGGTGGCGGTCAAGACCCTCCACACCGAGCTGGGCCGCGAGCAGTCCTTCCGGGAGCGCTTCCGCCGCGAGGCGCAGGCGGTCGCCAAGCTGACGCACACCAACATCGTCTCCGTCTTCGACTCCGGCGAGGACGAGATCGACGGCGCGACGGTGCCCTACATCGTCATGGAGTACGTCGAGGGCAAGCCGCTGCGCACCGTCCTCGACGAGGACGTGTCCCGGCTCGGGGCGATGCCGAGCGACAAGGCGCTGACGATCGTCTCCGAGGTGCTCGCCGCGCTGGAGGCCAGCCACGAGATGGGCCTGGTGCACCGGGACATCAAGCCGGGCAACGTCATGCTCAACAGGCGCGGCACGGTCAAGGTGATGGACTTCGGCATCGCCCGCGCCATGCAGTCCGGCGTCACCTCGATGACGCAGACCGGCATGGTCGTCGGCACCCCGCAGTACCTCTCCCCCGAGCAGGCGCTGGGGCGCGGCGTGGACGCCCGCTCCGACCTGTACTCGGTGGGCATCATGCTCTTCGAGCTGCTCACCGGGCGCCTCCCCTTCGACGCGGACTCACCGCTGGCCATCGCGTACGCGCACGTCCAGGAGGAACCGCCCGTACCGTCGTCGATCAACCGGTCGCTGCCCGCGGCCGTGGACGCGCTGATCGCGCGGACACTGCGGAAGAACCCCAACGAGCGGTTCCCGACAGCCGAGGCGATGCGCCAGGAGTGCGAGCGCGTCCGCAACTCGGTGGTCGCCTCGAACACCACCCCGCTGATCGCCGGCGGCGCCCCCGGCCCCAACAGCGGCGCGGCCGTCTCCCAGTCGGTCTTCCCGCCGGTGGACGCCCAGGCCACCCCGCCGCCGCCGAACGTGCAGCAGCCGTACCAGCCGCACTACGCGCCGGCGGCCGGCTTCGGGGCCGCGGGGCCGGTCCAGCAGGGCTACTCCACCCCGGCGCCGGGCCCGTACGGCCCCCAGGGCGGTGCGCCGACCCCGCCGCCGTACACCGTCTCGCCCCAGCCCCAGCCGTCGGGCGGCGGCAGGAACACCGGGGTGATCGTCGGATCGGCGGTCGCGGCGATCATCGTCGTCGCCGCCGTGATCATCGCGGTGACGCTCAACGGTGGAAGCGGGGAGGACCCGCGGGCGGGCGAGTCCCCGGGGCCCGTGCAGACGGCCGAGCAGCCCGCGGGCACCGGCGGGGGCGACTCCGGCGGCGGCACGGGCGGCCGGAAGACCGACGGCGAGGGCGCCGGCACGGACACCGACGACGGCGGTGACGACAGCGGTGACGACGGGGACGACGGTTTCAAGGACGAGGACACCTCGAAGACCATCGACCCGGCCAAGTGCACGGAGGCGTCGGAGAGCCTCTTCGACAAGGGCAAGACGAGCATGCCCGACCTGACGTTCAAGCACCTGGACTCGGTCAAGGAGTGCGTCCGCGAGGCGGGCTGGATCCTGGACGACATCGAGTACGAGGACGAGAACCTGTACGGGAAGAACACCGTCCTCAAGCAGTCCCCGGATGCCTACGAGGGCTTCGACCCGAAGAAGGACAAGATCACGCTGACCGTCTCCACCGGCCACCCGGAGAGCTGACGGCGGCGGAAGCGGACGAGGGGCCGGCACGCGGATCGCGTGCCGGCCCCTCGCGCGTACGGGGTCCGGGCCGCCCGGGGCCTTTCGGAGGAGGCCCCTCGGGGGCGGACGCTCAGAGGTAGGGGCCGCCGGAGCGGATCTGGCCGCCGCGCCCGTCGCCCTCCTCGTCGGGAATCGCACCCGCCGGAAGCGCGCGGCGCATCTGCTCCAGCTGGGCGCGGGCCGCCATCTGCTGGGCGAACAGAGCCGTCTGGATGCCGTGGAACAGCCCCTCCAGCCAGCCCACCAGCTGGGCCTGGGCGATCCGCAGCTCGGCGTCGGTGGGCACCGCGTCGTCGGTGAACGGCAGCGAGATCCGCTCCAGCTCCTCGATCAGCTCGGGCGCCAGACCGTCCTCCAGCTCCTTGACCGAGCTGGCGTGGATCTCCTTGAGCCGGGCACGGCTGGCCTCGTCCAGGGGGGCCGACTTGACCTCCTCCAGGAGCTGCTTGATCATGCTGCCGATCCGCATGACCTTCGCGGGCTGCTCGACCATCTCCGTCACGGGGATCTCGCGCGGCTCGTCGTCGGAGCCGCCGTCCCCGCTCCTGGGAGCGGCGGTGCTGCCGAGGGCCATTCCGTCCGGCCCGACGACCAGGACGTGCTGGCTCTCCTGCGAGCGTTCGTTCATCGGCTGAGTCATACCCCCATTCTGCAATGCCCGCCCGTGCGGCCGGAGGGCGATCCCCCCGGGGCGGAGCGGCCCGTCTCAGCGCCGCAGCCGCAGGGCGAGCGAGGCCAGGCCCAGGCCGAGGAAGGTCAGCCCCGCGCCGAGCGGCAGCACCGGGAGGAGCTGACCGCCGGTGGCGGGCGTCGCACGGTGCCGGGCCGGCTCATCGCCGCTCTGGCCGTCGTCGTACACGTAGTCGTCGTAGTGGTCGCCGCCGCCGCTGCGCCGGTCGACGATCTGCTCGGCCCGGCCCTGGGGGGTCTGCCGCGGCGTATCCGGCGGTCCGGCGGATTCGGTGGGGCCGCGTTCCTCGTCGCCGTCCCCGCCGGGGGCCGTACCGGACGGTTCGCCGGAGGGCTCACCGGAGGAGGGCTCCGGCGTGGGTGTGGGCGTGGACGACGGGTCCGGGTCGGGGGAGGAGTCGCCCGGCGGCCACGGCGGCAGGGTGAACCGCGGGGGGCGCTCCGTCTCCTCCGGGTCGTCCGGCTCCCGCGGGTCGTCCGGCTCCTCGCTCTCCTCCGGGTCGTCCGGGGAGGCGGTGGGAGAGGACGAGGGCTTGCCCGGTCCCTCCGCTCTGGGCTCCACCGCTTCCCGCGCGCCGCCGGGCACGGCCGCCACGGCCGCGGACTGCTGGGAGGCCAGGGCGACGGGTGCCGGAACGAGCACCATCGCGCAGGCCAGCAGGGTGATCGCGGCTTCCCTCACCGCTAAGCCCCCTCCCGTACCAGGCATCGAATGGTGTAACAAGCGTCACACGAACGCGCGGACCCGGCATCCCGGCCCGGCCCGCCGGACCGGGGCCTCAGACGGTGAGGACGACCTTGCCCACGTGATCGCTCTCCTCGAGTACCCGGTGAGCCCGGGAGGCATTACTCATCGGCACCGTGCGGTCCACGACCGCGCGGACCCGCCCGGCGGCGATCAGCGGCCAGACGTGCTCGCGCACCGCCGCGACGATCTCCGCCTTCTCCTCCAGCGGGCGGCCGCGCAGCGATGTGGCCGAGACCGTACCGCACTTGGCGAGCAGCGCGCCCAGGTTCAGCTCCCCCTTGACCCCGCCCTGGAGGCCGATGACGACGATCCGGCCGCCGCGGGCGAGCGCCCTGACGTTCCGCTCCAGGTACTTGGCGCCGATGATGTCGAGGATCACGTCCGCGCCGCGTCCGCCGGTGGCCGCCCGGACCTCCTCGGCGAAGTCCTGCTCGCGGTAGTCGATCAGGACGTCCGCGCCCAGCTCCGCGCAGCGCTCCAGTTTCCTGCGGCTGCCCGCGGTGACCGCCACCCGCGCGCCGACGGCCTTGGCGAGCTGGATCGCCATGGTGCCGATGCCGCTGGCCCCGCCGTGGACCAGCAGGGTCTCGCCGGGGCGCAGCTTCGCCTGCATGAAGACGTTCGACCAGACCGTGCACACGACCTCGGGGAGGGCGGCGGCGGTGACCGGGTCGAGCGGGCCGTCGGGGGTCTCGGGCAGCGGCAGGAGCTGGCCGTGCGGCACGGCGACCTTCTGCGCGTACCCGCCGCCGGCGAGCAGCGCGCACACCCGGTCGCCGGTCCTCCAGCCGCCCACGCCCGGCCCCAGCTCGGCGATCCGGCCCGCGCACTCCAGACCGGGGTAGGGCGACGCGCCCGGGGGCGGGTCGTAGAAGCCCTGCCGCTGGAGGATGTCGGCCCGGTTGACGGCGCCGGCCGCCACCTCGACCAGGACCTCCCCGTCGCCGGGCACGGGGTCGTCCACCTCCGTCCAGGCGAGGACGTCGGGGCCGCCGGGTTCGGTGATGGTGATCGCGTACATGGGGTGACGCTACCTCCGCGGGTTCTCCGAGGGCATGACGGTGGTGGAGGGGGTGGCACGGCGGATGACGACGAGGCGGTCGGTCAGCTCCAGGACGGCCGCGTCCGGATCGTCGTAACCCAGCACCCGGTGGCCGCGGACCACGGAGACCACGAGGTCCTTGCACTCGCGCGGGGAGCGGCCGGCCTCGGCCTTGGTGACCGGACGCTCGGTGAGGTTCAGGCCCGTGCCCTGGTGGATCAGGTCCTCCATGACCGCGCCCGCCCTCGGGTTGAGCATGGACATCCCGAGCAGCCGCCCGGCGGCGCTGGCGCTGGTGATCACGGAGTCCGCGCCGGACTGCCGCAGCAGCGGCGCGTTCTCCTCCTCGCGCACCGCCGCGACGATGCGCAGATTGCGGTTGAGCTGGCGGGCGGTGAGCGTCACCAGGACCGCGGTGTCGTCGCGCTGGGTGGAGATGACCACCTGGGCCGCCCGCTGCACCTCCGCCTTCAGCAGGACGTCGCTGCGGGTCGCGTCGCCGACGACGCCGGTGTAGCCGTCGGCGTTCGCCGCCTCGACGACCTTGCGGCTCGGGTCGATTATCACGATCCGCTCCCGGGGGATCCCGGTCGAGATGAGCGTCTCGGCCGCGGAGCGCCCCTTCGTGCCGAAGCCGATGATGACGGTGTGGTCGCGCAAGGAGGACCTCCAGCGGGCCAGGCGGAACTGCTGGCGGGTCCGTTCGGCCAGCACCTCCAGGGTGGTGCCGATCAGGATGATCAGGAACAGGACGCGCAGCGGGGTGATGACCAGGACGTTGACCAGCCGGGCGCTGTCGCTGACCGGGGCGATGTCGCCGTAGCCGGTCGTGGAGAGGGTGACGGTGGTGTAGTAGAAGCAGTCCAGCAGCGAGACCTCGCCGTCGGCGTTGTCGGTGTAGCCGTCGCGCTCGAGGTACACCAGGAACACCGTCACGAGCAGCACGAACAGCGCGGCCAGCAGCCGGCGCAGCACCTGCCGCAGCGGTCCGGCCGGAGGCTCGGGCAGCTGCACGAAGTGCTGCAGGTCCTCGGGCGAGGTGTGGTTCATGCCGTCACGCCCACGGGAGTCTCAGGAGGTGTACGCCGGCGCCGGTGGGGGCGCCGCCGGGCGGCACGACCGCCAGGGCGGTGGCCCCCGCGATGCCGCGGAGCATCGCGGGGCCGCTGAACCGCAGCGGCCGTACGCCACCGCCATCCTGCACGACCGGGACCAGCCGTGTGTCACGGGGGTGGCCCTGTACCTCGCCGAGGAGGATGGCGGAGGGCAGGGGGTCGTCTCCGGCGGGCTGCCCGGTGCCCGGTCCGGTGCGCGGTCCGGTGCGCCGCGCTTCGGACGGACCGGCGCCGGTGGCGGCCCGAAGCAGCGGTTCGGCGAGGGTGAGCAGCCCGGACACGGCCGCCAGCGGGTTGCCGGGCAGCCCGACCAGATGCGCGCCCGAGGGCAGCCGGGCCAGCAGCATCGGGTGGCCCGGGCGTACGCGCACCCCGTCGACCAGCAGCTTCGCCCCCAGGCGGCGCAGGGAAGGATGGACGTGGTCGACGGGGCCGGAGGCCGTGCCGCCGGTGGTGACGACGAGGTCGGCGGCGGTCTCCTCCAGTGCGGCGTACAGCGCCCCGGCGTCGTCGCCCAGGCGGCGGGTGGCGGTGACCTCGGCGCCCAGAGCCGCCAGCCAGG
Organism: Streptomyces sp. ICN903; assembly: GCF_022015835.1. Lineage (NCBI taxonomy): Bacteria > Bacillati > Actinomycetota > Actinomycetes > Kitasatosporales > Streptomycetaceae > Streptomyces > Streptomyces sp. ICN903. The sequence continues at coordinate 17,774 of NZ_JAKMAY010000036.1, forward strand.
GGCCGAGCATCGGGCCGAGCGCGTCGCGGACCCGGCCGCCGGAGGGGATGCCGGAGGCCAGCAACTCGTCGCCCAGCACCAGGACTTCGGCACGGGGACGGCGTACCACCGGCAGCTCGTCCCAGCCCGCGGCGGCGGCCAGGCCCAGCACGGCCGGGGTGACCGGCGTACCGCCGGGCAGCAGGTGGTCGCCCGCACGGCACTCCTGGCCGCGCGGACGGATGTCCGCGCCGTGCTGGGGCGCGCCGTTCGCACGCAGCCGCCGGTCGCGGACCTCGCCGTACTCGGAGCGCAGCACGGCGGTGGTGCCGGGTGGGATGCGGGCGCCCGTGGCGATGCGGACGGCGTGGCCGTCCGGGAGCGGGTCCGGGCGGTCGTCGCCGGCCAGGATGCCGTGGGGCGTGCCGTGCGACGCGCTGTGGGGCGTGCCGTCCTCGGGGCCTAGCGGCTCCCACGGCCCGGGTCCGGAGACGGCCCAGCCGTCCATGGCCGAGGTGTCGAACGCCGGCAGATCGGTGAGCGCGGTCAGAGGTGCGGCGAGACGGTGGCCGAGGGCCTCGTCCAGAGGGACGGCGACGGGCTCCGGCCGCCGACCGGCCCCGGCGCGGGCGGCGGCGGCACGGGCGGCGGGCCAGTCGCGGTGCCGTACCGCGTCCTGCGGGTCGTGCGGGCCGTGCGGGTCCTGTGCGTCACGGGAGGCGCGGGAGGCGCGGGAGGCGCGGGGTTCGTGGGGGTCACTGCCCCGGGGGGCCGGGCCGGTTTCCCGTCCCCCCGGCCGGCCGTCACCGCGGGCGCCGCCGTGTGTGCCGCCGGGGGCGGTGCCGTGTGTGTCGCCGCGGCCGTTGGCCAGGGCCAGGGCGTCGGCCAACTCGTCGCCGCTCATCCGGCGTCCGTTCCCTCTCCGCCGCGAGGCCGCCCGCTGCCGCCGTTCTTCCCCGTGCCGCCCTCCGCCCCGGCGGCATTGGCGGACTCGGCGGACTCGGCGGCTTCCTCGGCCCAGCGCCGGGCCAGTTCGGCGGCCTTGCGCGCGGCCTCGGCCACGTCCTCGGGGCTTCCGCCCGCACGCGCCGCCGCGTATCCGACGAGGAAGGTCGTCAGCGGGGCGGCGGGCCGGGCCACGCCGTGCGCGGCGTCCCGCGCGAGGTCGAGGAGGGCGGTGGTGTCGACGTCGAGGTCGATACCGAGTTCGGCCTTGGCCGCGGTCATCCATTCGTTCAGCACGCGTCCATGCTCCCTGATGCGGGAGCGGGCCGAGGCGAGTTCCTCCCAGGTGTCGCAGTCGCGGGCCTCCTCGGGGCCGGCGGGGGCGATGCGGCGCAGTACGAGCTCGTCGGTGAGCAGCCGCAGGGGGAGGTTCGCCGGCCGCCCGTGCTCGGCGGCGAGCAGGGCCAGTTCGCGGCGGAGGGACTCGGCGCGGTAGGCGCCCAGGAGGGGCTGGGCGCGTCCGTCGTCCACCACGACCGCCCCGTCGGGGGCGGCGGGGCCGCCGGAGCCGGGGGCCGTGCCGTGGATGCCGTGCACGGCGGCCAGCAGCGCCCGCACGGTGGCGGACGTCAGGAACGGCAGGTCGGCGGAGAGCACCAGCACCGTCTCGCTCCCGGTGCGGCGCAGTCCGGCGTCGAGGGCCGCCAGCGGCCCGCCGCCGGGCGGGTCCTCGCGCGTCCAGTCCACCGGCCGGGCCGTCGGCCTGCGCGGGCCGACGACCACCGTCCGCGCCGCGTCCGCGCAGGCCTCCAGCACCCGGTCGAGCAGTGTCCGGCCCCCGACGGTGAGGGCGGGTTTGTCCGTCCCGCCGAGCCGGCGGGCGGCGCCGCCGGCGATGACGACGGCGTCGTACACATCAGTCATGTCCCGAGTGTGGCCCCCGCCGCCCCGGTCCGGGCGAAGGGGGTCCGGACCGGGGAGGCGGACATCAGGCGGACGTCAAAGGGTGCGCAGCAGTACCGCCGGGTGCTCGACGCAGTCCGCCACGTACCGCAGGAAACCGCCCGCCGTACCGCCGTCGCACACCCGGTGGTCGAAGGTGAAGGACAGCTGTACGACCTGGCGTACCGCCAGCTCGCCCTCGTGCACCCACGGCTTGGGGGTGATGCGGCCGACTCCCAGCATCGCCGCCTCGGGGTGGTTGATGATCGGAGTCGAGCCGTCCACCCCGAACACGCCGTAGTTGTTGAGGGTGAAGGTGCCGCCGGTCAGCTCGGCGGGTGTCAGCCTCCCCGCGCGGGCGGACTCGGTGAGCCGGGCGATCTCCTCGGACAGTCCGGCCGCGCTGCGGGTGTGGGCGTCGCGTACGACGGGGACCACGAGTCCGCGGTCGGTCTGCGCGGCGAAGCCCAGGTGGACTTCGGGCAGCCGGACGATCTCGCGCGCGGCCGTGTCCACCGTCGCGTTCAGTTCGGGGAACCGGGCGAGGGCGGCCGTGCAGATGCGGGCGAGGAGCGCGAGCAGGGAGATCTTCGGCCCCGCGGCGTTCATCGCCCGCCGGGCGGCGAGCAGTTCGGTGGCGTCGGCGTCCACCCAGCAGGTGGCGTCGGGGATCTCGCGCCGGGAGGTGGAGAGCTTGTCGGCGACCGTACCGCGCAGCCCGCGCAGCGGGATCCGCTCACCGCCCGCGGCGGCGGGTGCGGGCGCGGGTGCGGTCACGGCGGCACCGTCGGCCGTAGCGGGTACGGCGGGCGCGCCCTGGGCCGCCACCGCGCGCTCGACGTCGGCGCGCAGGATCAGCCCCCGCGGACCGGAGCCGGCGACCTGCCTCAGATCGACCCCGTGCTCCCGCGCGAGCCGCCGCACCAGCGGCGAGATCACCGGGACGGGTCCGTCGGCAGGACGGATGTCCACGGGCGCCGCGGGCCGGCCGGCCGCCACGGGCGCGGCGGGTTCCGGAGCCGGAGCGGCGGGGGCGGCGGGCGCCGCGGCGGGGACCGGGACGGACACGCCGTTCGCCGGGCGGACCCGCCTGCGGCGGGCGGCGGGCGCTCCCGTGCCGTACCCCACCAGCACGTTCCCGGACTTCTCCGAGGTGTCGGCCGGGGTGTCCGCCGGGGCATCGGCCGACACTCCGGCCTGCGCCTCGGCGGGGGCGCCGGCCGGCCCGTCCGCCGGGGCGGCGGACGCTCCGACGGCCACCGTCACCAGCGGCGCGCCGACGGGGATCTCGGCGCCCTCCTCCCCGAACCGGGCGGTGACCACACCGCCGTACGGGCACGGCACCTCGACCATCGCCTTGGCCGTCTCGACCTCCACCACCGGCTGGTCGACGGCGACGACGTCGCCGACGGACACCAGCCAGCGGACGATCTCGGCCTCCGTCAGCCCCTCGCCCAGGTCGGGCAGGGTGAACTCGCGGACCCCGGCCATCAGCGGCCACCCCTTTCGAGGGCTCCGAAGGCCTCGGGCCGCTCCGTCCACTCCGACTCCCACTGGAGCCGGGCGACGGCGTCCAGGACCCGGTCCACTCCGGGCAGGTGGTGGCGCTCCAGCATCGGCGGCGGGTAGGGGATGTCGAATCCGGCCACCCGCAGCACCGGCGCCTCCAGGTGGTGGAAGCAGCGCTCGGTGATCCGGGCGGCGATCTCACCGCCCGGGCCGCCGAAACCGGACGACTCGTGGACGACCACGGCCCGTCCGGTGCGCCGCACCGACGCGCAGACCGTCTCGTCGTCGAAGGGGACCAGGGAGCGCAGGTCGACGACCTCCAGGTCCCAGCCCTCCTCGCGGGCGGCCTCGGCCGCCTCCAGGCAGACGGGAACCGACGGACCGTAGGTGACCAGCGTCGCGGACGTGCCGGCCCGGCGGACGGCGGCGCGTCCGATGGGCGCGACCTCCTCCGGCTCCTCGGGCGACCAGTCGGCCTTCGACCAGTACAGCCGCTTGGGCTCCAGGAAGACCACGGGGTCGTCGGAGGCGATGGCGGCCCGCAGCATCCCGTAGGCGTCGGCCACCGTCGCCGGGGTCACCACGTGCAGGCCGGGGGTGGCCATGTAGTACGCCTCGGAGGAGTCGCTGTGGTGCTCCACGCCGCCGATCCCGCCGCCGTAGGGCACCCGGACGGTGATGGGCAGCGGCAGCGCGCCGCGCGTGCGGTTGCGCATCTTGGCGACGTGGCTGAGGAGCTGCTCGAAGGCCGGATAGGCGAAGGCGTCGAACTGCATCTCCACCACCGGCCGCAGCCCGTACATAGCCATGCCGACGGCCGTGCCCAGGATGCCGGCCTCGGCCAGCGGGGTGTCGGTGCAGCGGTCCTCGCCGAACTCGGCGGTCAGGCCGTCGGTGATGCGGAAGACGCCGCCGAGCGTGCCGACGTCCTCGCCGAGCACGTGCACGGACGGGTCCTCGGCCATGGCGTCGCGCATCGCGCGGTTGAGGGCCTGGGCCATGGTGGCGGGCCTGCGGGCGGCCCCGGCTCCGGATCCGGCCTGCTTCTTCCGGTCCGCCCTGTCCGCGCTCCTGCCCGTGGTCGCGGTCGTCATCGCTCGCCTCCCGCAATGTTCCCGGCGTGCCCGCCGTTCCCGCCGTTCCCGTCCTGGTCGTCGTTCTCCGCGTCCAGCTCCGCGCGCAGCTGTGCGGCCTGCTCCCTGAGCTGCGTGGTCCTCTCCGCGTAGACGTGGTCGAAGAGGTCCGTCGGATCGAGCACCGGGTCCTCGTTCATCGCCTCGCGCAGCCGTGAGGCCATCTCCTCGGCCTCCTCGTGCGCCCCGTCGCGTGTCGCGTCGTCGAACAGGCCGCGCTCGGTCAGCTCGCGCTCCAGCAGTGCCACGGGGTCGTGTTCGAGCCATTCGCCGACCTCGTCGTCGCCGCGGTAGCGGGTGGCGTCGTCGGCGTTGGTGTGGGCGTCGATCCGGTAGGTCACGGCCTCCACGAGGGTGGACCCCTCGCCGCGCCGGGCGCGCTCGACGGCCTCGGCCAGCACTTGGTGGACGGCGGCGGCGTCGTTGCCGTCCACCAGCCGGCCGGGGATGCCGTAGCCGACGGCCTTGTGGGCCAGCGAGGGCGCGGCGGTCTGCTTGGCCAGGGGGACGGAGATCGCGAAGCCGTTGTTCTGCACGAGGAAGACCGTCGGGGTGCGCCAGACGGCGGCGAAGTTCAGCGCCTCGTGGAAGTCGCCCTCGCTGGTGCCGCCGTCGCCGACCATGGCCAGCGCCACCACGTCGTCGCCCTTGAGCCGGGCGGCGTGGGCGAGCCCGACGGCGTGCGGCAGGTGGGTGGCCAGCGGGGTGGACAGCGGGGCGACGCGGTGCCGGTGCGGGTCGTAACCGGTGTGCCAGTCGCCGCGCAGCAGCCCCAGCGCCTCGACCGGGTCCATGCCGCGGGCGACGGCGGCGAGGGTGTCGCGGTAGCTGGGGAAGAGCCAGTCGCGCTCCCGGAGCACCAGGGCCGCGGCCACCTCGCACGCCTCCTGTCCGGTGGAGGAGGGGTAGACGGCGAGCCTGCCCTGCTTGGTGAGCGCGGTGGCCTGCCGGTTGTAGCGGCGGCCCCTGACCAGGTGCGCGTAGAGCGTCCTGAGCAGGCCGGGGTCGAGGTCGGCGCCGGTGCCCAGCAGCCGGTACGGCTCGGAGTCCGGCAGCAGCGGCACCGGGTCCGTGCGCGGCTGCCAGGCGGGCGGCGGCGCGGGGCGGTATGCGCCTGGCTGCTCCAGGACTGTCATGCGGCACCTCCTGGTAGGGGGCATCTGCGGGCGGGGAGGACCGCCGGATCGGGCGACCCCCCTACCGATTGTTCGGTCGCCGGCGCATTTTGGCTACGGGTGGCATCGCCCTGTGGACAAACGGTTCCGCACCGCGTGGGATGTCGGCAGGACGTCCATGGAGGGGAGGCGGCAGGCCATGCCGGAAGAACAGATGGCCCCCGAGGCGCCGGAGGAGGGGAACCGGCCGCCCGCCAGACCGCTCGACCCCGTCGACCGGTCCATCCTGCGGATACTGCAACTGGACGGGCGCGCGTCGATACGGTCGGTCGCCGAACGGGTCCACGTGTCCCGGGCGAACGCGTACGCCCGGATCAACCGCCTCGTGGAGGACGGGGTGATACGCGGCTTCACTGCCCGGGTGGACCACGAGCGGGCCGGCCAGGGCGCCTCGGCGTACATCACGCTGAAGATCGTGCAGAACTCCTGGCGCGCGGTGCGCGAGAAGCTCCAGGCGCTGCCGGGTGCCGCGCACATAGCGCTGGTCAGCGGCGACTTCGACGTGCTGCTGCTGGTGCACACCGCCGACAACCGGGCGCTGCGGGAGCTGGTGCTCACCCGGATACAGGCGATGCCGGAGGTGCTGAGCACCCGCACCCTGCTGGTCTTCGAGGAGACCGATCTCGAGCCCGAGCCGTGAGCGGCGGGCCGTACCCGGTCGCCGCCCTCGGCCTCCGCGCCGCTACTGCTTGCGCAGCCCCTCGAAGGCCAGCCGCACCACGGCGTCGGCGACCCGCTCGCGGTCCGCGGCGTCCCCGGGCTGCGGGCGGTACCACTCCACGATGGAGTTGATCATTCCGAACAGCAGCCGGGTGGCCAGCCGGGCGTCCAGGTCCGAGCGGATGTCGCCCTCGGCCGCGGCGGCCTTCAGCAGCCCGGCCACCCGGTGGTCGAACTCCCGGCGGCGCTCCATCGCCCAGCGCTCGGTGCGGGTGTTGCCCCGCACCCGCAGCAGCAGGGTGACGTAGGGCAGCTCGGCCATCAGCACCTCGGTGGTGCGGCGGGTGACGTGCTCCAGCCGCTCGATCGCCCGCCCCCGGCCGGCGTCCGGCTCGTCCAGGATGGCGAAGAGGCCGTCGAGTGCGCGGGCTATCGCCCGGCGCAGCAGTTCCTCCTTGCCCCGCACGTGGTGGTAGATGGAGGACTTGGAGATCCCCGCCGCACGGGAGAGGTGCTCCATCGAAGTGCCGTCGTAACCGCGCTCGATGAACACCTCCACGGCCACCGCGAGGAGCGACTCGGGCGTGTAGGTGTCGCGCCCCGGCGACTTGGCCGAGGACCTGGCCGGGGGGTCGGCCGGCGACCCGGCCGACGGTTCGACTGGCGGCTTGGCTGGCGGCTCGACTGGCATGGCCTCGATGTTATCCACAGGCGGCCTGCCCCTCTTGCCCCGACCGATCGTTCGGTAGCAGTATCTACCTGTCCGTCCGTCCGCGCACGGCCGCCCGCGCGCCGTCCACGGCCCGCCCCGGCGCCGTCCGTACGGGCGCCGCGCCCGCCCGCTCGACAAGCTCGACGAGGAGTTGGTCCCCGATGGCCGCCGCACCCACCCAGGCCCCGCCGCTGACCCCGGAGGGGCTCGCGGACAAGCACCGCCCGACGCTCCAGCGGGCGCTGGAGGCGATCCGCACCAGGGAGTACTGGTCCCCGTATCCGGAGCACCCCAAGGCGTACGGCGAGGAGCACGGCACACTCGGCCCCGCCGAGGGGAAGGCCGCGTTCGACGCCCTGCTGGGCCGCCGCTTCGAGCTGGACCAGCCCGGCACGGACGGGTGGGTGGGCGGCGAGGTCTCGCCGTACGGTGTCGAACTGGGCGTGGAGTACCCGCACGCCGACGTCGATGCGCTGCTGCCCGCGATGCGTGCCGCACTGCCCGCCTGGCGGGACGCGGGGCCGGAGGTGAGGGCGCTGGTGTGCCTGGAGATCCTGGCCCGGATCAACGCGCGCACCCACGAGTTCGCCCACGCGGTGATGCACACCAGCGGGCAGGCGTATCTGATGGCGATGCAGGCCGGCGGCCCGCACGCCCAGGACCGCGGTCTGGAGGCGGTGGCGTACGCCTGTGCCGAGCAGACCCGCACCCCGGCCTCGGCGCGGTGGTCCAAGCCGCAGGGCAAGCGGGACCCGCTGGAGCTGACCAAGGGGTTCACACCGGTACCGCGCGGGGTCTCGCTGATGATCGGCTGCAACACCTTCCCCACCTGGAACGGCTACCCGGGCCTGTTCGCCTCCCTGGCCACGGGCAATCCGGTGCTGGTCAAGCCGCATCCGCGCGCGGTCCTGCCGCTGGCGATGACGGTGCGGGTCGCCCGCGAGGTCCTCGCCGAGGCCGGCTTCGACCCGAACACGGTGGCGCTGGCCGCCGAGCGGGACGGCGAGGGCATCGCCAGGGAGCTGGCCCTGCGCCCCGAGGTCCGGATCATCGACTACACGGGTTCGACCGCCTTCGGCGACTGGCTGGAGGCCAACGCCCGCCAGGCCCAGGTCTTCACCGAGAAGGCCGGCGTGAACACGATCGTCGTCGACTCCACCGACGACTACCGGGGCATGCTGGGCAATCTGGCCTTCTCCCTGTCCCTCTACAGCGGCCAGATGTGCACCACCCCGCAGAACCTGCTGATCCCGCGCGGCGGCATCGACACCGACGCGGGCCACAAGTCCTACGAGGAGTTCACCGCCGACCTGGCGGGCGCGGTGGACAAGCTGCTGGGCGACGACCAGCGGGCGGTGGCGCTGCTGGGCGCGATCGTCAACCCCGGGGTGCGCGAGCGGCTGGAGGGCGCCTCGGAGCTGGGCGAGACCATCCTGGCCTCGCGCGCGGTGGAGCACCCGGAGTTCCCCGGCGCCACGGTCCGCACCCCGGCGATCGTCGGGCTGGACGGGGCGAAGCCCGAGTCGGAGGAGGTCTGCATGTCGGAGTGCTTCGGCCCGGTCTCCTTCGCCGTCGCCGTGGACTCCACCGCCGAGGCGGTCGAGCTGCTGCGCCGCACCGTCCGGGAGAAGGGCGCGATGACGGTCGGCGCCTACACCACCTCGCCCGAGGTGGAGCGGCTGGTGGAGGAGGCATGCCTGGACGAGTGCGCCCAGCTCTCGCTGAACCTCACCGGCGGGGTGTACGTGAACCAGACCGCGGCGTTCTCCGACTTCCACGGCTCCGGCGGCAACCCGGCGGCCAACGCCGCGCTGTGCGACGGGGCGTTCGTGGCGAGCCGCTTCCGCGTGGTGGAGGTCCGCCGGCAGGCCTGACGCCTCCCGCTCCCGGGGCCCGCCGTGCGGCGGGCCCCGGGCCGGACGGCTCCCGGCGGGCCGCTCTCAGCCGATGTCGGCGTGCGCGCGGATCCAGGCGTGCATGGCGATGGCCGCCGCCGCGCCCGCGTTGATGGACCGGGTGGAGCCGAACTGGGCGATGGAGCAGACGCGTTCGGCGTGCTTCCAGGCCTCCTGCGTCAGCCCCGGGCCTTCCTGGCCGAAGAGCAGCACACAGCGGCGGGGCAGTTCGGTCGTCTCCAGCGGGACGGCGCCGGGGAGGTTGTCGATCCCGATGACCGGCAGCCCCTCGGCCCGTGCCCAGTCGGCCAGCGCCGCCACGTCCGGATGGTGGGTGATGTGCTGGTACCGGTCGGTGACCATCGCGCCGCGCCTGTTCCACCGGCGCTTTCCGACGATGTGGATCTCCCTGGCCAGGAAGGCGTTGGCGGTGCGCACGACGCTGCCGATGTTGAAGTCGTGGTTCCAGTTCTCCACCGCGACATGGAAGTCGTGCCGCCGGGTGTCGAGGTCGGCGACGATCGCCTCCCGGGTCCAGTAGCGGTAGCGATCCACGACGTTGCGCCGGTCGCCGCCGGCCAGCAGTTCCGGGTCGTAGTGCTCACCGGCCGGCCACGGCTCGGGGTGGGGGCCGACGCCCACCTCCGTGCCGTAGCCCTCGTCGTACTGCACGGGCTCGTCCCGCGCGAGTTCGTCCCGCACCGGCCGGTTCTCCGTCTCGCCTTCGCTCACCCCACGAGGGTACGTGCGGGGCTGCCGGCCCCGGAGTCCCCGGAGGTCTCCGCTTCCTCCTCCGGCTCGCGCGGCCGGCCGCGGCGCAGCCGTCCGGCCGCCCGGGACGCCCCGGCCCCGATCCAGACCAGGAAGACCGTCGGCAGGAAGACGGCGTCGGCCGCGATCATGGCGAGCGAGAAGAAGGGCAGGCCGAGGATGACGGCGATGGAGGCGTGCTCCAGCATCATCACTGCGAGCAGCACGTTCTTCACCCGGCGGTTGAAGAGGGTGAAGGGGAAGGCGACCTGGGCGATCACCGTGCCGTAGGTGAGCAGCATGACCATCAGTCCGCTGCTGCCCAGCACCTCGGCGAGGGCCGGCCAGGGGGAGAAGTAGTCCAGGTGCAGGGGGTAGTAGACGGCGGTGCCGTCCTGCCAGCGGGAGCCCTGGACCTTGTACCAGCCGGCGGTCGCGTAGATCAGGCAGACCTCGGCCATGATGATCAGCAGGACGGCGTTGTGGACGATGTTGCCCAGCACGTCCATCAGCCGGCGGACGTTCTCCCGCCCGGTCCGTCCGTCCGCGGGGCGGGTGACGTACCACCACAGCCCGTACACCAGCCACAGGCCCCACAGGAAGGTCACCCAGCCCACGTAGAGCACCGGGCCGTCGTCGCCGAACCAGCTCAGCCGGCCGCCCGCGGTGGCCGCCAGCAGGACGGCGCCGAGCAGCGACCACAGCGCGATGCCGACCAGGTCGTTCCCCCCGGCTCCCGCACCGCCCCCGGCGCGGGAGCGGCGGGCGCGGCGGGCGTCGAGCGACCAGACCCGGCCGCAGCGGGTGAGCACCAGGTACATCGCCATCAGATGGATGACGTTGTCGCCGCCGTCGCCCATGAAGACGCTGCGGTTCTGCAGCGACAGCACGCCGACCATGAACAGCACCGACATGGTCCTGGTGCGCCAGCCGACCAGCAGCGCGGCGGAGGAGAGCACGGCGAGGGCGTAGACGGCCTCGAACCAGACGACGCTGTCGGACCACAGCAGCACCGTGAAGGCGTGGTTGCTCGCCACCAGCCGCTCGCCCAGCTCCCAGCTCCACGGGCCGTCCGGTCCGTACAGCTCGCGCCGGTGGGGCCACTCGAAGAGCAGGAAGGCCAGCCAGGTGAAGGAGAAGCCGATCCGGACGACCGCGCTCTGGTACGGACCCAGCGCCCGGTCGCTGACCTTGACGATGCCGCGTACGACCGCTTCGTCGGCCCTGGCCAGCAGGCGCCGCGGCCACGACCGGGGCGGTGCGGCGGACGGTTCGCCGGACGGCCGCTCCCCGGTCCCCGGCGGCCGCTCCCCGGCCCGCCGGGCGCCGGGGACGGACGCGGTGGAGGCGGGCACGGGGGAGGTG